>NZ_VPDX01000003.1:0-187699 GCF_013417475.1 Acinetobacter sp. YH12249
GAGTTTCGCTCAACATTTAGGAAAAACAGGTTGGACAGTTCAACGTTTACTCAGAATAATTCAAGTGAATTTGTTTGAAAGAAAAACTTTAAAAGCTTTATTTTCACCCGATAAAATACCCATAAAATAAGAGGAAGCTCATTTGAGCTTCCTCTTGTGAAAAATTGTGGGACAGCAATGGCTTAAGCTCTCTTTTTTTTATGAGGTTTTAGTCGTAGCTGTATTTTCTTTTCTTGCCTGAATGATATTAAAGCCAATTGCAATAATCACCATGATGGTGCCGATAATATCGGTCATGGTCTCAGGCACAATCATCATGAGAGCGCCAACCCCTAGGAAGATGCGCCAGAACCAATTCATCGCGGTTTTAAAGTAGCCTTCTACTGCAGCGCCAAGTGCCAGAATGCCGACAATGGATGTTACGGTAATGCTTAAAATGACATTCCATGCCGGTAAGCCAAATTCTTTGGCATTCACGGCAATATCTGTTGTATCAATCATTAGCATCGCCGGGTTATAGACAAACAGGAAGGGCACAATAAATCCGGCTAGGGATAGGCGCAAGGCCAGGAATCCAGTCCGCATTGGGTCACCCCCGGCAATCCCCGCACCAGCAAAGGCGGCTAAGGCGACGGGAGGGGTAATATTGGCAAACAGGCCAAAATAGAATACGAACATATGCGCGACTAGGATTGGAATATCAAAGTTGGCCAAAGCCGGAGCAGCCATCGTCGCGGTAATGATATAGGCTGGAATCGATGGCAGGCCCATACCCAAAATCATCGATGCAATCATGGTGAAGAACAGGGTGAGGAACAGACTGCCAGCACCAATACTCATGATTGAAGAAGTCATGACAGAACCAAAGCTAGTCAAACTCACCACACCAATAATGATACCCACGACCGCACAGGCCGCCATCACGGAAAGTGACTGCTTGGCGCCATCAGCTAAAGCCTCCAGAATTTCCTTAGGTCCCATACGGGTGGATTTTCTGAATGCTGCCACCACAATGGTCAACAAAATTGTATAAACAGCGGCATAACTCACTGGAATCGACTGGAATAAAAAGAATACCAAAGCAACGATTGGAAATAATAAATGTCCTCGTTCTTTCAGGACTTCTTTGACTCGTGGTAGGTCAGCTTTGGGAACGCCTTTCAGGTGATCTCGGCCAGCTCTGAAATGGACTTGTGCCATCACACCGAGATAATACAGCAGGGCAGGTAATACCGCAGCTAAGGCAATCGTGCCATAACTGACACCCGTGGTTTCTGCCATGATGAAGGCACTGGCACCCATTACTGGCGGCAAGATCTGCCCGCCGACAGAAGCACTGGCTTCCACTGCACCGGCAAAGTTTTTGTGATAGCCAATTTTCTTCATTAAAGGAATGGTAAATGAACCTGTTCCTACGACATTGGCAACCGCCGTCCCGTTGATACTGCCCATAAAACCGCTGGAAATCACCGCGACCTTGGCTGGTCCACCTTGCTTATGTCCCGCAAGTGCCATGGCGAGATCATTAAATAATTTTCCCATTCCTGATTTCGCCAGAAAGGCACCAAACAGGATAAACAGGAAAATAAAGGTGACTGAAGCACCAATGGCTGAAGAATATAAACCTTCAGTCTTCAGATACATTTGTCCGAAAATATCACTGAATGTATAGGGGCGAGTGAGCAAGCGATCCGGCATCCATTCAAAATGACTGACAAATGGATAGCTTAAGAAAATCAGTCCTAAGATCGGCAACATCCAGCCCATTACCCTTCGAGCAGCCTCAACCACCAATACTACTGTCATAATCGAGAAGACAATGTCCAGCGTATTGGGAATGCCTCCCCGAGTGGTCATAATCGCTTGATACTCTTTAAACAAATAAAAGAAAGAAACAAAAGAGGCAATGACCCAAATCCAGTCCGTCCATGCTACCTTTTGCCGGCTACTGGCCTGACGTGCTGGATACAACAAGAAAATCAGCGCCAGACCAATGGATACATGGGCTGCACGTTGAATCAGTTCTGGCAAGGGATTAAAAGTAATATAAAGATGAAATAACGAATAGGATATTGCCAAGGCAGCAATAAACCAGCGAACCGATTTGTTGATCGGATTGCGAGTGACAGATTCACGGTCAAATTTTTCTAATAATTCTTGTTGCTGTTGATCATCCAGTGCTTCGGTCACATTTCTTGTTTCTTGTGGATTCATAGGCAATCATTTAAACCTCTTTTTTTCCATGGGCTGTCTTTTTTTATAGAAAGTTGTACCGTGCTGTAGTCGGGAAAATCCTGATAAATATTCCAGATCCGATCAGCACTCTCAATTTGTCCCTGCATTCTGCGTGAAATGACCCAGTTGAGTTCTTTCATCTCTCGGTTGATTTGCATATGGATGTTGCCATCATCCTGTCGAGTAATAGTACCTTGATCAGGTGTACCCGCACCAAATGAAATGAACTGAGTGTCTGTCAGAATGAAATGGTCCTTGTCTAGAAGATAACGTTCTTTCCACTGTGTTCTTTCTACCGAATGCATCCAGCTGAGCTGAAAAGATTTCTGGTCAATTTTGCACTGAAAATTTTGCTCTTTCACTTCCACAAAAATATACGGAAATGTCATCCAAACATAGGTAATAAAAAAAGCAGCCAAACTAAAAAGTGCAGCAATCGCTGCACCTTGTATCCATTTCATCAGTTCGCTTTATTCTCATCATAGAATTTTTGCGCGCCCGGATGCAGTTGAGCAACCAGACCTTTTTGTGCACCTTCTAAAGTGATTTCTTTAGCAGCCTGATGTGAATTGGCGAGTTGATCCAAGCTGGAGAAGAACGTCTTGGTTAGCTTATATACATCATCTGTAGAGAGATCAGAACGAACCACCAGCGCATTCATGATCGCAGCTGTAGGAATATCTTCAGCATTGCCATAGGTCCCTTTAGGAATGGTCATTGGCAGGAAATACGCCTGATCTTTGGCAATCGCTTTCACTTTATCTGGATTAATACTCACCAGTTGTAGATCAAAGCCCTGTTGCAGCTCCATCAGTGAAGAGTTTGGAAGACCACTGGTCAGGAAGGCTGCATCCAGTTTACCGCCTTTCAAGGCATCAGCTGCTTCGGCATAACCTAAGTAATCTACTTTGACATCCTTATAAGTGATACCAAAACCGTTCAATAGAGTACGGGCATTCACTTCTACACCTGAATTCTGGGCGCCCACTGCAATACGTTTGCCTTTGAGATCTTCAATATTTTTGATACCAGAACGTTTTGAAGTGACAATCTGTACATAGTTTGGATAAAGCGCAGCGATCTGCTGCACGTTGTCAATTTTAGAACTAAAACTGCCTTGACCATTAATTGCTTCAGTTAAGCTGTCGCTCATGACAAAGGCCATTTCAACTTTGTTCTGTTTTAATAAATTTAGATTTTCGACAGAAGCCCCTGTGGTCTGGGTTTTGGAACTTACGCCGTAGGTCTTGTTATAGATTTCAGCCAATCCTGTTCCGATGACATTATAAGGGCCTGAGGCACCGCCTGTCGCAATATTGACAAATCGGGTTTGCAGTTTATCTGCAGCTACGCTCTCGCCAGATGCAGCCTGATTATCTGATTTATTTTGTGCATTATCATTCGAGCAGGCAACTACGCCTGATAACGCTAAGCTCATGACTGAAAGTTTGATCCATTTATTCATATATGACTCCTGATATTATTCTGTAGTTCTTAAAATATAATTAAAACAACAATATACTAAACCGTCTGGATGTTAAAAAATGTGAATTATCAATTGTTGTCCTTGTACAATTTAACAGCAATTATTTTGTCTGAATACCTTTAATAACATTTTTTTCGAAATTTTGCTTTATCAATATGTTGAACAAATTGAGCAAGATAGACATCTTAAATGGAGAGTGAAAATTTAATCATTAGGAGTTAGGTAAAAGTTGCTCCCATCACCAAATCTTTCTCTAGAAGTGTCCAAAGTTCATACGTAAGAGCAGGGATTTTTAGTTGGCTAAAATTCAATCAAAGGTTACCAGAAATAATCATTTCAAAGTTTTGGATGATTTTTCTTTCATGTTGTAGAGACTAGTATTTCAGGAATTTTAAGTCCGAATACTCTATTGAAACTTCTACTTTTATAGCAATTTTATGATGAGCTTATAGCTTTATAAATTGACAAAATTGACTGAAATAAAATTTTCTTTTATTTTTATATAATTATATGAAAATAAATAAAAAAATAAAATATAATTTTTTTTAATATGTTCTCTTACAATTATTTTTTTGTAGATTTGACCGGATTATTTTATGCTTAATACCTAAGAGCGAGGTCAAACTATGATTTCATGGTTATTTATTGGTTTAGTGGCAGCCATTCTATTAACACCGGGCCCAACCAATACTTTATTGGCATCGTCAGGTATTCAAGTTGGATTTAGAAAAACTTTTCGCCTTATTCCTGCAGAAGCTTTCGGCTATCTCATCGCAATTACATTCTGGGGCTTTTTGATTGGTAAAATCTCGATCTATTTACCGGAATTACCTCATATTCTCAAACTCTGTAGTGCTGCTTATATTCTATTTTTAGCTTTAAAATTATGGCGTACTGCAGAACTTGGTGAAAATTTTCAATGTATTTCGATTCGGGCACGGGAACTATTTTTGGCGACTTTGCTGAATCCTAAGGCATTATTATTTGCTTCGGCTATTTTCCCGGTCATGGTGTGGAAAAGCAGTCAATATTATGTGACTTATATGCTGGCATTCTTGGCATTACTTATTCCTATCGCATTTTTCTGGACCTTTTTAGGTAGCTTATTGGCCAGAAAAAACAATCGCTGGCTGAATCAAAAGAACTTACAAAAGACCGCTTCCATTATTTTAATGAGCTTTTCTGTACCTTTATCCTATTCAGCACTCCTCAGTCTTTAAACCTGAAAAAGCAGCTAAATTTCCTGAAATTTAGCTGTCAGAATTTCGCTTATTTTCATTAGTGTCAATTTCAGTTAAAGTACGTCGCAATTACTTATTTTTAAGATTTTTGGATTATATCAATGGCAATTAAGTCTGATCGTTGGATTCGCGAAATGAGCGAAAAACACGGCATGATTGAACCGTATGCAGAAAACCAGATTCGTCTGGATGAAAATGGTCAAAAGCTGATTTCTTATGGTGTTTCAAGCTATGGCTATGACGTGCGATGTGCGCGTGAGTTTAAAGTATTCACCAATGTTCACTCTGCAATTGTCGATCCGAAAAACTTTGACGAAAAAAGCTTTATCGATATTGAATCGGATGTTTGTATCATTCCACCCAACTCATTTGCTTTAGCGCGTACAGTAGAATACTTCCGTATTCCACGAAATGTACTGACCGTTTGCTTGGGTAAATCGACTTATGCACGTTGCGGCATTATCGTGAATGTGACTCCACTTGAACCTGAGTGGGAAGGTCATGTCACGCTGGAGTTTTCAAATACAACTAACCTGCCTGCACGTATTTATGCGGGTGAGGGTGTGGCTCAAATGCTGTTCTTCGAATCAGACGAAGTTTGTGAAACCTCCTATAAAGATCGTGGTGGTAAATACCAAGGGCAGACAGGCGTTACTTTGCCTAAAGCTTAATAGTTTTAAAGCATTGAATAAGCGAGGCTAATGCCTCGCTTATTTTTTTTGCTGTTTCATTCATCGGAAACTCGGGGTTTTTGGTCTTTTGGCTTTGGTAATCCTGCTAAAAATAAGCATAATGAAGAATGAATATATAAAAAAGATGTGCCAAGCATCATAAAAATCAAAAATTGAAGGCTGGGAAGCTGAAGGATAAAGATGCGGAGCATCAGATAAGAAGGATAGGTCGAGATGGCTCAAATAAAAGCTAAATTTCAATTTCGTAAAAGCTTTTTGGCAATGATGATCGGTTTAGGATTATTGCCATCTGCACATGCAATGCAGGAATTAACTGATTCTTCTCTTTCTGATACTACCGGTGAAGGTGTTGCCCTGGTACTTGATGACTTTAAAATGGTTTTTCAGGCACCGAATGATGCTTCCAGTGGTTCAAGCTATGCACGAGGTATTGCCAATCCAGGTCAGGCAGACACTGGCTTTATTCGTATTATTCCGACTGGAGAGAACTATGCTCAGTTAGGTGAGCGTGCCTATAACAAAGTCTATGATCGAGTGTATGCAAGTAGCTATTTAAATGGTATCAGTGCAAATGCCAATCTTTATCAAACGACTTATGACAATAGTGTTAGTACCTATAAAACTCAAAACTATAATGCGACTTTAACTGCAATCCGTAATGAAATTGGTGCAAGTGCGCGTAGTGGTATTGTGGAAGAATATCGTAATTCGACATTAATGCAGCAATATTATCAGCAGCGTTATGAGGATTATTATGACGGTACAATTATTACAGGATTAAAAAGTGACGGAACAACATCTCATACTTTAACTGCATGGCAAAAAGATAAATCTGTCGAATATGCATTAAAAAATACCTATGAAATGATCGAATTGTTATATGGAAACAAGGTAACCACTCCATTAAATAATACTTGGACTCAACAAGCGGGTACCCGAACCAATGCTATTGATTCAAGAGTTACTACAGTTGTAGAGAATGCGACACAAGAAAAATTAGCAATTGAAGCTGATAGGTATGCACTGATTCAGGCAAAAAATGCAGTGACTGCTATGGAGCAGGCGGTTAAAGCGAGCGCAACAACAGCGGCCAAAGAAGCTGCAATGGGTGCCTCAGTCAGTACGCTACGTACGAAGGCTGATGTATTTATCTATGGTTTAGCTTTATCAAAAAGTGATAATTCACTCAGTAGCCGCTATAGCAATCAGGGGTTTAATTGGGGAACAGCCAGCAATCCTTGGTTATTTCATGCCGGAGCCGAAACAGTAAAACAGTTTACGGATACGGGAAAAGAAGTGGGCTATCTAGCTTTAGAAGCACCTCTTGCAACAGTTGCTGCAAATGAAGCAGATAATAATATTAAGCTTGGTTTCTGGACTGATATTTTCTCACGTTCTTTAAATTCAAGTAATACCGTAGATTATGCTACTGGAGCACCTACTTCAGGCTTAGATATTTCTGAACGTTTTCGTGCACAGTTTATTGCTAATGGCTTGAGCATGAACGGTTCGCAAGTCCGATTATTTCAAACCCTTACATCGCCTGATCTTGCATATAGTCAAACCTTGGGCCTGGCGAGTCTGATCCGACTCAATACTAATGATGATCCCTCTACTTTGACCAGTGATTCAAACAATTTGAACAGTAAAGGGATTCGTATTAGTAGTGCAGCAAAAGAGAATAATCTTGATGGAGATGGTCCGACTCCTGCTTTAAATGGCTCTGCAGCTCCTATATTTCATGATACCGAGGGATTGTATTTATATAGCCCGAATATCAATTTGGTACTAGGAAGTATGTATCAGCCTTTTGTTGTGGGTTCGGAAGGAAATAATATTATTTTGGAAGTGACACGTATTCCTAAAATTCCAGATATTTACAACCGGATTTATCAGCGTTATCCAGATGGAAAAGGTGGCTTTTTAGGATCAGAAGCACTTTTAGGCTCTACATGTAATGTATATACGTGTGGTACTGAAATTAAAGCTCAAGCTTCAGATAGCATTGCCTTGTATCAAGGACGCGATGCAACTCACAGTAGTATCGCCATTGGTTCTGTTGAACGTATTGCCAATACTAATATGCTGAAGGCAAAAGATGATAATAATGCTACTGGTGTGGTATTTAGGGGGGCTACTGATAACTCAATGAGGAATTTTGGTTCAGCAGTGATTGATGGTGTGTTGATTCAACATCTAAAAATAAAAACTACAGGTCTATAAAGGAATAGGGCAATGTTGAAAAAGTTAATGCTTGCTACAGTTCTTGGGATTTCTTTTGCGACACAAGCCGGCTTGGTCAGTCTTGATCCGCAGCAAATGACAGCGGAAACGGGTCAAGGCGGAGCAGATTTAAGCTGGACCTTGTCACTCAACCATCAATACGCTACTGATTTAACGAAATCTCAAATTTCTGAAACGGTCGCTAATAAGTTAGAGGTGTATTACAAGCCAACAACAGATTGTGGAATTAACACCTTGTTTTGTCGCTTGGCTATTTCTCCGAACAATCATGTTGATGCTCAAGGCAATAAAAAATGGCTGGTATTTAAAGGCATACAAGGCACCCTGCAAATTGATAAGTTTTCTATCGATGGCACTACAATTACTAATGTGGCAGGCGATCCTCAAACAGCCATGAAAATCACTTTTTATGATGATAAACCTTTAAAAATCAGAAACTTGGGTTTTAATACTTTGGCTATTGAAACCGGAACCGGTGAGGGCGATAAAGAAGGCTATGCCAATTCAGAGAAGTATACGACCTTCACCAATCGTGTTTATAAAGCGGACGGTACATATACCACTGCCTCAGCAGATGTTCCAGAATTTGACCGGGGGCGTGAGAAGGGGTTTATGGGTCTCAATATGCACGGCAACATGCACATGTCAGGAAACTTAAAAATATTTGGCTTTAACTGCTCAGCTGGGAGTGCACAAAGCCGTTGCTAACTGCATGGATGCAGTATAGGGATGAAAGAATGAAAAAAATAAAATCACAAATTAAATTATTAACGGCATGTGTCTGTTTAGCACAGCATAGTTATGCACTAGAGCTGATTGAAGAACAAGAATTGGGTCATATCACTGGTCAAGACGGTATTACGATTACACACGAGGTATCAAAAGTAGAAGTTGAACAGCTCAATTGGTATGACCCGAATGCTGATGTAAATACCAAGATGGGACTGGGATTGCATAAAGTAGAAATCTTAGGCAAAGATCAAAATGCGATTTTAAGCCAGCTTAAGTTTGATGTCGGTGCGACCGATGCTGGTGCAGGGATCCGCCTAGAAGCAAGCGTAGCTCCCTTTAGTGCCAATGCAGATTTTAAACTTGTGAGTAAGGATTGTGTTGGAACAAGCTGTGTCGAAAACAATCAAAATTTGGGCAAATTAGGTCTTGCGATTGATAGTCCATTTAAAATGGTGCTTCATACGACAGCAGGTTTATTCAATAAGAATGAAACAGCTACTATCGATTTCAATTTGCAAGATGCCACGATCAAACATACTTTAGGTACAAATAGCTTAGTTCTAGATAACTTTAATTTTAACTTCGCTGGTACGGGCTATATGTATATAGACCCGATACAAGGCGTCGTACTCGCCAGTAAAAGTGGCACACAAGACCATCTAATTAATTTAAAACCAGTGGCTGTAGGAACAACTGGTGCGCAAACAGCTGGATTAAACTTTGATTTACGCTATCAGAATGGAGATGGCGATTTAAAAAATATCATGCGCTATGGTATTTCGGGTGCAGTGAGTAATGCACGTTTGTCGTTAGGTGCTGATCAGTCAAAACTGAACTCTTTTGATATAAGTAATAAAGTTGGTGGTGTGCTGACGCGACAAGATCGCAGTGTTTCAAGCTATAACGCAGGTGAAGGCGGCTTGCATCTTGGTTTATCAGCTGATTTTACCAATCAGGAAGTGGCAGCAGCACAGGGTTTAAAACCAACGACTTTGGAAATTGGTCATACGGGTAAAGGAAGCTATGCAGTTCAGTTTAATGAATTACGTTCATTAACTGGAAAAAATAATGCATATATCGATTTTGGCGATATTTATATCAATACAATTCAGGCGCAGAGCCTAGAATTTTTAGTTAATGACAATATTAAGTCAACACTTAGACAAAGTAATCCGATTTTGCAGCAAACTTTAAGCAGTACGTCTGCTAATCAGGATTTTGCACTAATCGCCATACGGGGTATGGATTTCCAGTCGATTGCAGCCAAAGCAAATTTTATTTCTAATGATACTGGTATTATTTCCGGGAATAGTGGTTCTTGGGGAATTGGTATTCCAATTTACAACCTGAATGCCAATGTTGCTTTGTCGGGTACAAAATATGACGGTGACAAGAATGGTATTGCCTATAACGTGATGGCATCAACTGAAGGTTATGGAAAGGATGCCAAAACTGGAGCACCAAGTACAACTTCAATTCTTTTAATTGATGGTGGTGTAGAGAATGGCCATGCGCGAAACTATTATGCTGGCCTTCGAAATATTGATGCCTTTATTGAATCCAAAGGGGTGATTGGTTATGAAGATGAAGGCATCTATGTAAAAGCTGATAAATTGCTGATCGCAGCTAAAGCTGAAGTGGCAATTGGCCAATTACCGGGATCTAAATATAACTGTGTATCAGGCAATAAATGTGATCAGTTTGTTCCTGATGACAACTTTTCTAAACGCGATGATGTATTAACAACAATTGCCATGATGCTTGATGGTAGTGGTGAGTTAATGATTATTCCGGGACTGGATGTAGCAGGCGAAAATTATTTATCGCTGGATGCAAACTTTAAGTTCCGAACATTAACTTCTACAGAAAAAGGTGATGTTAATAATCTTGGTAGTTATTTTAGTCTGATTAATGAAGATGTAGATAGCACAGGTGCAGTTCATACTTCTGCGATTAACTTTAATCGTATGGAAGGGAATTTAGGATTAATCACCAAAATAGGCGTGAGTGAAGATACTGTTACTTTAGATAATCAAATTAAATTTAATAAAGATCAGAAGATTATCGAACCGTTTAGAACCAACATGGCCATGACCACAAATGGCAATATGCAGAATATAGCAACAATTGCACTCACAGGCGGAACCATGCGCAGTACGCTAGGCATTACACCGCGCTGAAATAAGGGATGATTTCATGAAAAAAATAATATTGAATAGCTTGATTGTCACTTTAATGGGCCTTACTCAACAGGCGATGGCAATGACAGCCTTAGACGATGAGGCTTTATCGGCAGTTGATGCACAGGCCTTATTAAATTTGGAAAATGCTTATGATTCATCACAAGGAATTAACTTCCATAAGCTAAGTATTGAAGCTTTAATGGAATTGAATATTAATATCAAAACTTTGCAGCTTGGTTGTGGTGGAACGAATAACAGTATTGGGAATACTAATGGTTGTGATATTGATATTTCTAACTTGGCTTTGAGTGGCTTAAATACCTCTCTTGATGATAAAGGTAACCCTGTCTTTTCAGGTGACCGTGCTAATACCAGCGCCAGTGTGAGTAATCCCTTTGTTGAGTTTGCAATTAAAAATGGCGGAAGTGCCTCTACCCGGGAAGTGGTCGGTTTCCGTCTAGGTGCAGATAAAATTGTCGGACTCTTAACCATGGGGACTGACAACGTCGAAAATCCAAATGATGGCCTCAAAAGTTTTAGTGGTTATATGAAAATGGCGCAAACCACTGGTGAGTCTGTTACAAAAGCGGGAACCTTTGGTATTGCAAATGATGAAAAAATCTCAGGGAATCTAAAGGCTTTAGGACAAACACGTACTTTTACCAGTAAGCCAGGTGCTGATGGCCATACCGGGATTACAGTGCCTTCCATGCGGGTAGACTTTACTATGCCAGAAACTGTCGTGACTGGGCAACGCTTAAAGTCAGCGACTGTAAGTAATATCCGTTCTACTATTGCTTCGATTCCATTAGCAAAGGCTTTAACGGGTTCAACTTTGCCAAGTGATGTGATTGGTACACCAGATTTTTCAAAAGATAAGCTGTATGTAGAGTTTGATCCATTAATTGGATTTCTTAATTTAGGAACACATTCTTTCTTTCAAATGGGTGCTGGTTCAAGTCTGGATAACCTGAATATGGACATCACCTTTGTTCAGGCTCTAAATATGATCCATAATATTCCATTAAATGGTACAGGCGGTTATTTGTCTTTACAGAGTCAGAATGTGCATTGGCAAGGTGCGGACGCGGCTGATATTGCCAAACCAGGTTGGTGGCTATCTTTTAAAGACCCGATTCAACTGGGTGTATTAAAAACTACAGATGAAGTTGATATTTCATTCGTGTTACCTCAGGTAGCAACTGCTATTTCTGAATTTCTTTTACGTCCTGAAAACTTGATTGATGTCAGTGTGGGCGAGGCTTTAGGGTCTCTGGCGAATGTCGCGGTGGTGCGTAAATTGAATATTGATGTGGGTAAATTTACTAATTATGTAGATGGTACTCCTGCAACTTTAACCTTAATGGACAAGCTGCTACAAAACCAGAATGTGACCTCAAACTGCTTTGGCGGGCATAAGTTCTGCTAAGTTAGAAACATAAAAAATCCCGCTCTAGGCGGGATTTTTTATTGATTCAGAAAAAAATTATTTCGCAATTTTTGCTAGTAGTTCTTCTTTTGAAAGATTTACTGATTCTGCATCACGGCGACCTTTATATTCAAAAGTACCTGCATCCAGACCTTTTTCACCAATCACAATGCGATGTGGAATACCAGTCAATTCAAGATCAGAGAATTTCACACCTGGACGCTCGTTACGGTCATCAAGCAATACGTCAAAACCAGCAGCTTGCAGTTCTGCATATAAGCTTTCAGCTGCTTCTAAAGTGCGAGGTGATTTATGCGCATTCATTGGCACAATTGCCACTTCAAATGGAGCGATCGCAGCCGGCCAGATGATGCCTTTTTCATCGTAATTCTGTTCAATTGCAGATGCTACGACACGTGTCACACCGATACCATAACAACCCATCGTTACAGTGAATGGTTTGCCATCTTCACCTAAGACTTTACAGCCTAAAGCTTCAGAGTATTTTTTGCCTAACTGGAAGATATGACCTACTTCGATACCACGTTTGATTTGAAGTGTACCTTTACCATCTGGAGAAGGATCGCCTTCAACCACATTACGCAGGTCATAAACTTCGCTAAACTGCGCATCACGTTCCCAGTTCACGCCAGTTGAGTGCTTGTCTGCTTCGTTTGCACCTGCAACAAAGTCAGACAGTACAGAAGCAGCACGGTCAACGATTACTGTTAGGCCTTTTTCTACTAAACCTTGCGGACCTACAAAACCAGCAGTCAAACCTAGTTCAGCAAGTTGAGCTTCAGTAGCAAAAGCCAAAGGCGCAGCAATTTTTGGATGCTTTTCGGCTTTAATTTCATTCAGTTCATGGTCACCACGAAGGAACAGGGCAACGACAGGAGCTGCTTTACCTTCTTCAGCTGCAACGCCTTGAACCAGTAATGCCTTTACTGAATGCGCAGGATCAGTACCAAGGAAATTTGATACATCAGCAATGGTTTTCTGATTTGGGGTATCAACCACTTTCAATTCTTGAGCCGGAGCAGCACGTTCGCCCACCAGAATCGCTTCAGCCATTTCGATGTTAGCCGCATAATCAGATTCAGTTGAGAAGGCGATATCATCTTCACCACTTGAAGCCAAGACGTGGAATTCGTGTGAACCTGAACCACCGATTGAACCGGTATCCGCTTGTACTGGACGGAAATCCAGACCTAAACGGGTAAAGATCTTGCAGTACGCTTCGTACATTTTGTCGTAAGTTTCTTGCAGAGATTCCTGATCCGCATGGAAAGAATAGGCATCTTTCATGATGAATTCACGTGAGCGCATTACGCCAAAACGAGGACGAATTTCGTCACGGAACTTGGTTTGAACCTGGTAGAAGTTTGCAGGCAGTTGTTTGTAACTTTTTAGCTCATTACGTGCCAGATCAGTGATCACTTCTTCATGTGTTGGGCCAAGCACAAAGTCATTGGTATGACGATCTTTAAAACGTAATAGTTCAGGACCGTATTGCACATAACGACCAGATTCTTCCCAAAGAGAAGCTGGTTGGGTCACAGGCATCAAGACTTCAAGTGAGCCTGCATTATTCATCTCTTCGCGAACGATCGCTGCAACTTTATTTAATACGCGAACGCCCATCGGCAGCCAGGTGTACAAACCTGAAGCCAACTTACGAATCATACCAGCACGAAGCATTAGCTGATGTGAAATAACTTCAGCATCGTTCGGGGTTTCTCTCAACGTTGCAAATAAAAAGCGACTCGCGCGCATGGAAACTGTCCTAAAAAAATTAAGCGTTAAAGCAGAGATTATACAATAAAAAATGAGGTGAACATTCTTGAATGTCACCTCATTGTGATGGTTTAAATTATGCCATGATTTTACGGGCTTGGCGCAGCATAAAATTCTTAAGGTCATCCAAGTAAGTGAAAATCACTGGAACAACCACCAAGGTCAGCAGGGTAGAAGTAATCACTCCACCGATCACGGCATGTGCCATAGGCGCACTTTGTTCACCACCTTCACCTAAGCCCAGAGCGAGCGGCACCATTCCCATGACCATGGCACTAGTGGTCATCAAAATTGGACGTAAACGGGTTTTGCCGGCATTCAGAATCGCATCATAACGGGCTTCACCCCGATCCATGGCTTTCTTGATGAAGTCGATAAGCAGAATCGCATTTTTGGTCACCAGGCCCATCAGCATAATAATACCGATAATTGAAAACAGGTTCATGGTCGAATTAAACAGGAATAGCGCCAGAAATACACCAATTAATGACAAGGGTAATGAAGCCATAATGGCAGCAGGGTGAATAAAGCTGTTGAACTGTGAACCCAATACGATATAAATAAATACAATCGACAGGGTAATCGCAGTGAGCGCATAACCTGCGGATTCTGCCATGTCTGCATTGGCGCCTTGGGTATCAAAACTATAACCCGGCGGCATGTCGAAACTATCCTGAAGTCTGCTAATGTCAGTACCGATGTCACCTGCAGGGCGTCCAGAGGTATTTGCTTCAACCAGCACCTCACGCGCCAGATCTCGACGATTAATCTGAGAAGCTCCCAGTTTTTCTTCAAAATTCGCGACGCTAGAAAGCGGGATCAAAATCGGCTGATTATTGCCATCCATTTTAGATGAAGTGATATACATATTTTGCAGATCACTTGGCAAGGTACGTCGGTCTTCGGTCAGGCGCAAATTGACATCATAGGTTTCACCTTTTTCATCCTGCCACGTGGTGACATCATCACCGGCAATCAGTGGGCGAACCACATTGGCAATTTGATTGACTGACAAACCAAGATCGCTGGCCAGAACGCGATTAATCTGTACACCTAAGGTCGGTTTTGGCTCTTTCAGTGAGGATTCAAGATCGACAATGCCATCAATTTTAGCCATCTCGACCATAAAGCGATCGGAAATCTTCTGTAGTTCATTCAAATCAGGGCCTTTGATTGAAATCATAATCGGCTTTTGGCCACCCGATACGGTTTCATCCGCGGAAGCGACTGAGGTAATGGTAATGCCGCCCACAGATTGTAAACGTTGACGGAATTCATTATTGAGATCATTCAAGCTTTTCTCGCGTTCAGTCCGCGGAGTCACAGTGACACGTAAGCTGACATGGTTTTTACCGCGATCGGTCACACCATTAATTACGCCGTAAGTTGCACGTACATCAGGATGCTGACGTACAATTTTATCGACCTGCTGCAGTTTGGCTTGTGAATATTCCAGTGAAGCATCGACTGGAGTTTCAAACTTGATCCGGATTTCACCCTTATCCGGGACAGGTACGAACTCGGTACCAATCAGTTTCGACAGGGCTAGAGCGCCAAACAAAGACGCCACTGCAATTACAATAGTAATGAATCTAAAGCGCAAAGCCAGTTTCAGCAGTTTTTCATAGACATGGCTTAAATTGTCTAATTTACCTGAAATCCAGTTAAAGAAACGTTTAATGCGCCCTGGCTTTTTATTGGGATCTTTTTTCTTTTCTGCCCAATGCGCAGATAGCATTGGATCTAGAGTGAAGCTAACAAACATGGAAATCAGAACGGCGGTACTCACCGTTACACCGAACTGATAGAAGAAACGGCCAATGATTCCGCCCATAAAGGCAACAGGCAAGAATACCGCGACAATGGTCAGTGTTGTTGCCAGAACGGCAAGGCCAATTTCTTTGGTGCCGTCCAGCGCGGCAGTGACATGGTCTTTACCCATATCGGTATGCCGTACGATATTTTCCCGTACTACAATTGCATCATCAATCAGCAAACCGATACTTAAAGACAGGGCCAATAAGGTCATCATATTGATGCTGAAACCAAAAGCCCAGATAAAGGTCAAAGTTCCGAGCAATGCAATCGGTAAAGTGAGGCCAGTAATGACCGTTGAGCGGAAAGAACCTAAAAATAATAGAACAATCAGCACAGCAAGAACCGCACCCTCAATAATGGTACGCGCAACATCACCAATGGTGCCGCGGATACTTTTTGAAGAATCCACCACAACTTTTAAGGTGGTTCCTTGTGGCAATTGGGCTTTAATGCTTTCAAGAGTTTTGTAGGTACTGTCTACTACTTCAATAACATTAGAATCAGAGCTACGCAGAATGTCGACAGCCACTGCAGCCTTGCCATCCAGAAATGCACCAGTTTCAAGTTCTGCCTGACTATCTTCAATTTCTGCGACCTGTTTCAGAAAGATCGGTGCACCATTTTTATTGGCAATGACCAGATCGCCAAAGGCGAGGGGATGCAGGACTTTGGAATTGATCTCAATCACCAGTTCCGAGTTGCCAGATTTTAATGTACCGCCCGGAACTTCGATATTTTCAGATTTCAGAGTATTAATGACGCTATCCACGCCAATGCCAAAAGCTTGTAGTTTCTGTGGTTCAACCTGAATGCGAATCTGGCGCTGTGCATCACCGAGCAGGTTGACTGTACCTACACCCGGAACAGTCCGTAGTTGTGGAACAATGCGCTGATCCAGATAGGAGCTTAGTGCTTTTAAACCCATATTGTCGGACTCAAATACGATCGACATGATTGCATTGGCAGTCGGATCATAACGCTCGACGACTGGCTCCTGAATTTCATCACGGAATTCAGCGGTGACTGAAGCAATTTTGTCACGGACATCCTGTGCTGCCGTGGTTGAAGGCACTTCCAGATTGAATTCAGCCGTGATCATCGACAGGCCTTCACTGGATTGTGAAATTACCTGTTTTAAACCGGAAATAGTATTGATCTGATCTTCGAGTTTTTTGGTAATTTCCGATTCAACAGTTTCTGGAGAAGCACCTGGATAATTCGTATAAATTACGACAAAGGGGAAATCGACATCCGGAAATTCTTCCACACCCATGCGCTGCCAGGAAGCCAGTCCAAGTACCATCAAACAGAACATCATCATAATAGTGAAGACGGGATACTTCACACTAATTCGGGTAAACCACATATTAATGATCCTGTCTGATTAGTTGGAACGCACTGTCACTGGCTTGTTGAGATCTGCCTCGGTAAATGGAATGCGACTGACCTGATCACCTGTTTCCAGACCCTGGATCACTGCAGTATTCTGGTTATAGCGCTGTTCCAGAACCTGAACATTCACTTTAATAATTTTGTTCTGGCGAATAACCCAGACATAAGGTTTATTCTGGATATCCTGAATGGTATCGAGGGGAATAATCTGACCAGAAACTTGTTGAGAACTCAGAATATTGCCTTCAACAAAAGAGCCAATACTTAAAGAGGGAATACTTTCATTTGGTCTGGCGAAGAATTCAATCTGGCGACTAGCCTGATCAGCAATTGGAGATACCCGGCTAATAGCAGCGGTAAATGTGTTTGGATTGCCCTGAATCTGGTATTCAATTTTGCTACCTAAACGCAGACTGGACTGCATCTCACTCGGGACACGGGCCTGAATTTCCAGTTGATTTGGATTTACGATTTCAAACAGGGTTTGTCCGATCGCCACGGTTTGACCGGGCTCAACCTGACGCTGGGTGATCACGCCACTAATCGGGCTGGTGATAATGCCATCACGATCGGCTTTTACGGCAATATCGACATTGGCTTGCTGTACGCGGACATTTTCAACCTGGGCCTGATAGTCAACCTGACTTTGCTCATATTCAACTTTAGAAATAAAGCCTTGGTCGAGCAGGCGCTTTTTGCGCTGCATCATGTTACGCGCCTGATTGGCCTGTGCCTGGGTAGATGCCAGATTGGCACGGGCCTGAGCCAGACGTGCGGCATTGTCCTGATTATTTAAGCGAACCAGTACCTGACCTTTAGCTACATTGTCACCGACCTGAGCATTAACACTGGTGGCAGTGGCCGAAACCTGCGCTTGAATACTGCTTTGGTTGACTGCGCGAATAGTACCGGTAAATGCGGATTTCTGGATTGAAGTACCTGTTTTTACAGCTGCCAGATCCTGAAGAATTAGTTCAATTGTTTTGGGACTTTCGGCTTGCGGTGTAGATTCATTTTTATTGCAGCCGCTTAGAAAAAGACTTAAGCAAAGTGCACTCACCATCAATACAGAGCGCGAAGAAGGGGTCTTTGAAATATGAAAATGCTGTGCAAATGGCATATTAATCCTTTTCACTTGTGGTCGTTTAAAGCAACAACAAGTTATTTGTGTTTATTCAAGTGCTTTTAAACGGGCAATAATTCTGTCGTATTCCGCTTCCATATTTCGATAGCGAGTTTGTAAAGATTGAATATTTTCTTTTTGAGAAATCAGGTTTTTCTGGTTGTTTTCAAGGTTGGCTTTCAAAGATGCCGGGGGATTATTGCCTTTACGTAAATATTCACGTTCTTGGCGTAAAAACATAACCCGGTCTTGCTGCAACTGTTTCATCTGCTCTTGCTGAAAGGCAATCTGTTTTTTAAGTTGGCTCAGACTTTCATTCTTTTTTTGTAGAGCAACATGGCTATTGGTATAGGCACGTTTCAGTTTCTGGTCTTCTGCAATGCGCTGAGCCTGCTGGGCACGTTGCGGCGCCTGTTTAATATCTTTATCGACATTATAAGGACGTGCACGTTTAATGACCTGCATATTCTGGTCAAGTGCCTCATATCCATAGCGGATATGGTTGGGGGTAACGTTAGTGCTGATATTGGCCACACCTTTATTATCATAATAGCGGTACCAGGTGGCTTTTGGTGGCTGGTTAGTTGAGGCATAAGAAATGGTGACCTGAAGAAAAAGTGTCACTGCAAATATGAATCGGCCAGTCATTTTATTTTTATCAATGAAAGCAAGTTTTTCTGAAAACTGACTCATCATTGGCTCCCCAATTGAAAGTTGACTAAATTACTTATTTTAAAGTAATAATAATGCTATATTAGACTCAAATTCACGAATTAAAAACTACCATCAGTCAAAAAAAAAGCAATGACAAAATAAAAATGTGAAATGGTTAATGAAAATCCGCCATTTATGCACACTTGTGTAGAAAATGTTCATTGATAATACAAGTGGATTTGTGTTAAAAATGTTTATCGATCGTAATAAAATAATCCTATGAGCCTTATGGCGCATCGTTTCTAAAATGGGAAGGGTCAAAATGGACGATAAATTCCAAAATCTAAAAGTTATGGTCATTGATGACTCAAAGACCATTCGTCGTACAGCAGAAACTCTTCTACAGCGCGAAGGATATGAAGTCGTGACTGCGGTAGATGGTTTTGAAGCTTTGTCAAAAATCGCAGAAGCCAATCCGGATATCGTATTTGTAGACATCATGATGCCTCGTCTAGATGGTTATCAAACTTGTGCATTGATTAAAAATTCTCAAAATTATCAGAATATTCCTGTGATTATGCTTTCGAGTAAAGATGGCTTATTTGATCAGGCCAAAGGTCGTGTTGTTGGTTCGGACGAATACTTGACTAAACCTTTCAGTAAAGATGAATTGCTTAACGCAATCCGTAACCATATTAGTGCTTAATAATTGATTTTTTAGGGGAATTGGCATGGCGCGTATCTTAATCGTAGATGACTCACCGACAGAAACATTCCGTTTTAGAGAGATTCTTTCTAAACATGGCTTTGAGGTGATTGAAGCATCCAATGGTGCAGATGGGGTAACCATGGCTCAGGCTGAGTTGCCAGATCTGGTATTGATGGATGTGGTCATGCCAGGCGTGAATGGCTTCCAGGCAACACGTCAAATTGCACGTGGTGCAACCACCAAGCATATTCCGATTGTGATTGTAAGTACCAAAGATCAGGCCACTGACCGCGTTTGGGGTAAACGTCAGGGCGCCGCAGATTATCTTACAAAACCGGTAGATGAAAAACAGTTGATTGAAGTGATTAAGCACCACCTCAACGCAGGATAAGCTCTATGGCAGCAAATGGATTTATCGAATTGCTTCGCATTGCGAAACGGGGAAATAAAAACTACGTTTCTAATGAAAATGAAGTCAACCGATGGTCAGGCATTGCTTTTGAGATGATGGGGCAATATTTTGTTGCCCCGTTGGGGGAAGTATCCGAAGTGATCTATCCTCCAAAATATACGCCAGTTCCTAATACTCAATCATGGGTTTTAGGGTTGGCCAATATTCGGGGAAGGTTATTATCAGTTTCTGATTTGACTCAATATGTATCAGGACAGAGTAGCCAGTTTTCACCGACTCAAAAAGTATTATGTATTCACCATAATGACCAATATGTCGGTTTGGTTGTTGATCAAGTTTTGGGTATACAACATTTTAATAAGAAAAGTTTTTTTTCTAAAACAACTGAATTGGATAATAACTTACAAGAATACTGTCAGGGATTTTTCCACCAGCATAACCAACAATGGCATGTGTTCTTATTCAGTCGTCTGTTGCAAAATCCAAAATTTATGAACGCATCTATAAAATTTATAAATTAAACGTCGCGCACGAAAGTAATAAAGACGTAAATCGGGGAGAGGCTGCATGGGCTTTAAACTTAAAAAGAAAAATACAGGTGAAGGTAGCCGCAAAAGTGGCAATACTTTTTTATCCAAGATTCAATCACAAACAGATCAGTTGTCACGTGTATTTGGTGATAGTGAAAAGTCTAAACCGTTTATTTATGGTGCAGCCGGCTGTCTGTTAGCAGCAACCATCACTTTATTGTATCTTTTCTACAGTGTGCCACGTGCCAACCAGCTGACACAAAGTCTGGGTGATTTACGTCTGCTTTCACAAACCATTTCTCGTCAGGCGACTGAAGCAACGGCTTCTGGTACACCTGAGGCGATGAAAAACCTGACAGATTCTCAAAAAGCTTTTGCTGAAAACCTTGAGACTGTAAAAAATATTCACTCCAATAATGAAGCGCTACAAGCAGTAGATAAACAATGGACAGAAGTGTCTTCTAGTATTGACCTGATTGCATCGCAACAAAAAATCATTAACCAGTTATATGACACCAACATCGCAATTGGTGAAGCCATCCCGGGGATTCAGGCCGAATATAACTTGATGGTCGACCAGATGGCGCGTCAAGACATGCCGTCAAACCAGGTGGTCATTGCGAAAAACCAGGTATTTATTGCGGAACGTATTTTACGTTCGATCAGCTTGGTATTGACCGGTAACGACGGTTCACGTGAATCAGCGGACGACTTCAGTGCCGATACCGAAACTTTCGGTTCATACTTAAATGCACAGTTAAACGGTTCTGCTGAACTGGGTGTACAACGTATTACTGATCCAAACCTGCGCGAGTCTCTTGAAGGCATTAAAGCAGAATATGATGATGTACTTGAATCAGCATCTGCGACAATCCTGAAAAACTCTGCGCAAATCGTAAAAGTACGTCAGGCATCTGCGTCAATTTTCTCGCAATCGGATGTCCTGCTCGATAACCTGAACAAACTATCTGGTAACTCTGGTCTGAAAACAATCGTTCCAGCAGTTCTGTTAATTCTGTTATTGATCGGCTTCCTGCTGTGTGTATTCCGTCTGTTAACCCTACGTGGTGCATCGGATAAACAGCGTGTAACCCGTCTTCAAGAAGAATATGACCGTAACCAGAATGCGATTTTACGTTTACTGGACGAGATTGCCGACCTTGCGGATGGTGACTTGCGTTCATATGCAACAGTATCGGAAGACTTTA
Source organism: Acinetobacter sp. YH12249 (assembly GCF_013417475.1). Taxonomy (NCBI): domain Bacteria; kingdom Pseudomonadati; phylum Pseudomonadota; class Gammaproteobacteria; order Moraxellales; family Moraxellaceae; genus Acinetobacter; species Acinetobacter sp. YH12249. Next base: position 21,886 of record NZ_VPDX01000003.1, read on the forward strand.
CTGGTGCGATTGCCGACTCGATTAACTTCGCGATCGACCAGTTACGTGACCTGGTATCTCGTATTACCGAAACTTCTCAGGAAGTTGCGCAATATACAGCGACAACTCAAAGCATTACCAACCAGTTAGCTGAAGCATCTGAACACCAGGCACAAGAAATTGCCGGTGCATCTGCTGCGATTAACGAAATGGCGATGTCCATTGACCAGGTATCTGCCAACGCGGAAGAATCTGCAGTCGTTGCGGAACGTTCAGTACAAATTGCTGCAAATGGTGCAGACGTTGTACACCGTTCAATTGAAGGTATGGATACGATTCGTGAACAGATTCAGGAAACGTCGAAACGTATTAAACGTCTGGGTGAATCTTCACAAGAAATTGGTAACATCGTCGCCCTGATTAACGATATTGCCGACCAAACGAACATCCTGGCTTTGAACGCAGCGATTCAGGCGTCGATGGCGGGTGAAGCTGGTCGTGGTTTCGCCGTGGTAGCGGATGAGGTCCAGCGTCTTGCGGAACGTTCTGCATCTGCAACTAAACAGATTGAAGGCCTGGTAAAAACCATTCAGACCGATACCAACGAAGCCGTAATTTCAATGGAACAAACCACAGCCGAAGTTGTACGTGGTGCGAACTTGTCTAAAGATGCCGGTGTGGCACTAGATGAGATTCAGAACGTATCGAATAACCTGGCAAAACTGATTGCAAACATTTCCGATGCTGCGAAACTTCAGTCAGCATCTGCAGGTCATATTGCGACCACGATGAATGTCGTACAGGAAATTACTTCACAAACTACGAGTGCAACCTTCGATACAGCACGTTCGGTATCTGAATTGGCGAACATGGCCGATGCATTACGTGAATCTGTATCTGACTTTAAACTACCCGAATAAAGTCAGAAAGTATGAGGGGAGTGTGCCTTAACCCAGGTTGAGGCACATTCAGAAATACAGATAAAGCCTCGACAAGATGGACCTAACTATTAAGGATAGGTCTCGCGTGACGGTCACAATTAAGTTTGAGCGCCCTTCTTGGCGGCACAACGTAAGAAGCATTAGCTATGAAAGAAATATTAAAAAATTTAGTTGAAACGACAACGCTTCCTGAAGACAGTTATCTTGATCAAGATGCAGAAATTCTTGAAATTTTTGTCGAGGAAATCGAAGAAATTTTCGTTGAGTTAAATGCTTTATTTCCAGAATGGTTGAGTGATCCGGCTCATCAGGAAAACCTGAAAACCATTCGCCGCCATTTTCATACCCTGAAAGGTTCAGGCCGTATGGTGGGGGCTAAATCTGCGGGTGAAATTGCATGGGCAGTGGAAGATACCTTAAACCGGGTACTTTCAGGTTCGATCCAGTTAACGCCTACGATTCAACAGTATGCCAAAGCTGTACTGAATATTTACCAGTTTACTTTATATCCAAAATTCAAACAGGTGCAGGAACTCGATGTTGACCTGCGCCCAGTCGTGCTTTTAGGTCAGCAATTACAACAACAAATGACACCTGAACCGGCTTTAGAAGAACTCTTGCAACTGGCAGACAGTCTGACTGCCGAAGGCCAGATCACAGGTCTTGAGCTAGGTGATTCGGCTGAAGATCAAGATACAACTGCAGCAATAGAAATAAGCACAACAGAATTTGAGCTTGAAGAAGCTGATAGTGAAGATGCTGCACGTAGTGATGTAGAAGAAACCGTGGCGATCTTTATCGAGGAAGCGGAAGAGCATCTCGAAACGATTGCCAAGTTCCTGCGTAGCGAAAATGAAAAAGTGCAGGATTATAATGCATTGATTCGTGCTATTCATACTTTGCGCGGCAGTTCGTCCATGGCACAGATCGAAGAAATCTTCGAGGCCAGCTCTAAAGTAGAACATCTGTTTAAAACACTGCTTCAGGATGAAATTGCATCCACCTCAAAAGAAACTGCTGTATTAATTCAGTATGCTGAATTTGTCAGCGACTATCTGCATTTGTTACGTCAGGGTGATAGCAGCAAACTGGCAGCAGTGTATGCGACTTTTGAGCGTGTCTGGAATGATTATGGCTTCGCAGCCACTGAAACGGAAACAGTTGAAACCCAAGGTCTGGTGACCAAGCTGGTTGAACTGGAGATTGACCTGTTACTGGATGCCGAGTTTGAATTCGATAAACGCGCTAAAGTCGATTATCCAGAATATATTGAGGCTTTAAGCGAGCAGGCTGCCGAGCTGCTTGCACATACAGATAACCGTGCCGCACTGGGTATTCATGAGTTTACGACAGATTTAAAATCTGCCTATGATGCCTTACTAGAAAAACCGGTACTGCTGAACAGCGATTATGCCTATGAGCTGTTTGCCCAGGCACATCAGGAATTCATTCATTTATTCGATACCCTGGCAGCAGGCCAGCGTGTCATTTTAAATGATGATACGCAAAAAACCTTGAGTGAACTTGCTGCATTCGTACAGCAGGATCTGGAAATCTTTGCCGAAGACAATGTCCCTGCTGAACAAGTATCAGAAGAAATTTCTATTCCTGAAGCTGCAACCACAGCCAGCATTGACTTTGCTGCTTTAAGCCAGCGTATTGCCTCTGACCGCCAGTACATCGACAGCGCAGAAACTCAGCGTGATTTCGATGAGGATCTACTGAATATCTTCCTGGAAGAAGCGGATGAATTACTGGTGGGTATTGATGAAGATCTAAATACCTGGAGTAAGAAGCAGGATGATACGACTTCACTTAACAATCTGATGCGTCATTTGCACACCTTAAAAGGTGGTGCAAACATGATTACCGCTTCTCATATCGGTTCGATCTCGCACGAACTGGAAAGTATTTATGAGCGAATCATCCGTCAGCAGATTGCAGTAACGCCTACTTTGATTCAAATCATTCGTCTGGTGCAAGATAACGTTTCTGACCGTATCCAGTCGATCCGTGATGAAGGTATCGATTATCCAGCGGTTGAAGCAATTTCGATTCTGCAAAATATTCAGGCATTGGTGGCTGGTCAAGCTGTTGCAGCTCCAGTAGAAGCATCAATTCCTGTTGTCGAATTTGAATATGCAGAAGCTACTACTGAATCTGTAGAGACAGTAGATGATGCACCGGAAGAGATTGCATTAGAAGATACAAGTTCAGATCTAGAACCGGCCCTAAACTTAGAAGATGAACAAGTTGAGCTGACTGAAACAGAAACTTTGACTGAGCCAGTTGAAATTGTAGCAGAAGAGCGCTCTGAAGAAGATGAACTGAAGTCAATTGTTGAAGAGACTTTCCTTGAAGAGTCAGAAGAGATTCTCGACAATACTGAAAAACTGCTGAACCAATGGTTTGATCAGCGTAGTGACCGTAGCTTATTGCTTCAATTACAACGTGCTGCCCACAGTATCAAGGGTGGTGCGCGCATGGTTGAAAACGAAAAGGTGGCCAGCATTGCGTATGAACTGGAAACCACATTCGAACAGTTTGCGGTATATCACTTTAACTCGAATGCTTATGATGGCCTGCTACAAAAAACGCTAGCTTGGTTAAGACAAGCCATCTTCCAGCGTAACTATAGCAATTTTGAACAGATTCAAAGCAGCTTGAAAAAGATTGCGTATGTGGATGTTACTGCGCAGTTGCCTGAACGTCTGGCTAAAACAGAAACGTTGGTCACTGAAAATAGCTTCGAGTTTGTTGAAGGTGATGGTACTGAGCCACCACGTATGATGGGTGAGTGGGTCGATACCGGTAATACCGATACCAGCCATGAGATGATCCGTATCTCTGCTGATCTGGTTGAGAAGATGATCGACCTGTCAGGCGAGAATGCAATTAACCGTTCGCGTATCGAGATGGACTTAGGCCAACTTGGCAATACCCTGAACGAAATGGAACTGGCAATCAAACGTCTGGCGGACCAGTTGCGCCGAATGGAAGGCGAGCTGGAATCTCAAATTATTGCCAAACATGGTTCAGAAAACTCGCGTTATGCAGACTTTGACCCGCTGGAAATGGACCAATATTCGTCCCTGAACCAGTTGTCCAAGTCGCTTGCGGAATCTGCTTCGGACTTGGTTGACTTCAAGAGCACTCTATCTGACAAGATTCGTGAAACTGAAGGTTTGTTATTGCAACAATCACGGATTCAGGCCGAGATTCAGGAAAGCCTGATGCGTACTCGTCTGGTACCGTTTGACCGGATGTTGCCACGTTTACAACGTATCGTACGTCAGACTTCTACGACTTTAAACCGTCCAGCTGAATTGATTGTTCAGAATAGTGAAGGTGAATTAGACCGTAATATTCTGGAACGTCTGGTAACGCCATTCGAGCATATGCTACGTAATGCGATTGACCATGGTCTGGAAGATACAGCAGATCGAATTGCCCTGAATAAACCAGAAGTCGGTTCAATCCTGTTGAATATTAGCCGTCAGGGTACAGATGTCATCGTCTCATTTAGTGATGATGGTAAAGGTATCGATGCTGAGAAGATTCGTGAGAAAGCACTTAGCCAAGGCCTGATCAAAGAAGATCAGACACTGGATTCGGAAGAGCTATTGCAATTCATTTTTCACCCGGGCTTCAGTACTGCTAAATCTGTAACCCAGATTTCAGGTCGTGGTGTAGGTCTGGATGTAGTACAAAGCGAGATCAAGTCTCTGGGCGGTCACGTATCTGTCAGCTCTGAAGTCGGCAAAGGCACAACCTTCACCATTCGCGTACCGACGACTGTAGCGGTCAGCGATGCCTTGATGGTAAAAGTGGGCGATCAGCAATACGCCGTTTCTCTGGCGCAAATCGACCGTATTGTACGTATTGCACCATCTACTCTGGAAACTTACTTCAACAGTAAAGACGATTTCTTCAAGATTGATGGCGTTAATTACAAATTGCGTTACCTGTCTGAGTTCGTATCGAATCAGCCAATTCCTCGTCTGAACAACGTAGCGCATTCACTGCCAGTATTGCTGATTAAAGGCAACAGTGGTCAAACCATTGCCTTACTTGTGGATCAGTTAGTAGGTTCACGTGCACAGATCGTGGTGAAACCAATCGGCCATCAGTTCGCCAATATTGGTGTAGTCACTGGTGCGACGATTCTTGGTGATGGTCAGGTTTGTCTGATTCTGGATGGTCAGAATATTGCCCGTCAGATCCATGGTACGCAGCGTGTGAAACACATGCAGGATCAACGCGATGGTTCACGTTCTGGCAATGCTCGCCGTCTGGTGATGATCGTGGATGACTCGGTGACTGTACGTAAGGTGACCTCGCGTCTGCTTGAGCGTCAGGGCTATGATATTGTCACCGCCAAAGATGGTGTAGATGCGATTGAGCAGCTTGAAAATGTCCGTCCGGATCTGATGCTGCTGGATATTGAAATGCCGCGTATGGATGGTTTTGAGGTCACGAACCTGGTTCGTCACCACGATATTCACCGTGACCTGCCAATCATCATGATTACTTCACGTACTGGTGAAAAACACCGTGAACGTGCCTTCAGTCTGGGCGTAACCCACTACATGGGCAAACCGTTCCAGGAAGCTGAATTACTGGCGAATATTCAACAGTTAATTGCTGAAAAACAGGGGTCATAAATGAGTCAGAATACGACTAATGCCAAAATGGCTGATCAGATAAGTCAGCAGGAACTTCAGCATTTAATTACGGTATCTACCGGATTTATTGATGCTTATATTATTGACTGTCACGGCAAAGATCCAATGCTGTTACCACAAAATATTGTCCTGTCTGCACTGGATAGTGATACCCAGGTTAAAGTGGTTGAGTGGCATGATGCGCAATTACCGGTTTATGCAGTTAATGATCCTACACGTAAAAGTGGTGTGGCGCTGGTGATTGAAGGAGATGAGGTGCATCAGCGTTTTGCCCTGATGTGTAATGAAATGCCGAAAACCATTCGTCTGCGTATTTCTGAAGTCGTCGATGCTGATCAGCAAGTGACTGACCCCGCAGTATTCCAGTATGTGCGTATGGGGGATCAGTTATTTCACATCCCGCAAATGGGTTATATTCAGTCTTCAATTGGCTTGTAATTCATTACAAAGCACATAAAAAAAGGAACTCTTCTGAGTTCCTTTTTTTACATCTGGTGATTAATTGGCTAACAGGTTCACCAGAATCTGCTCATAAATTTCAGCCAGTGGTTCAAGGTCTGCAATATCGACATGCTCATTAATTTGATGGATTGTGGCATTCAGTACACCGAGTTCTAGGACTTGTGCACCGGTAGGCGCAATAAAACGACCATCTGAGGTGCCGCCTGAAGTTGATAATTCAGTTTCAGTACCAGTCACAGTTAAAATGGCATCTTTAGCGGCATTCACCAGCTCACCTACTGGTGTCAGGAATGGCAGGCCAGATAAAGTCCATGAAATATCATAGTCCACACCATGACGATCCAGAATTTCAAGCATACGTGCTTTTAGTTCTTCAGCAGTCACTTCAGTTGAATAACGCCAGTTGCAGAGCAGGTTCATCGTACCTGGAACAACGTTGGTTGCACCGGTACCGGCATTGATATTTGAAATCTGGAAAGACGTCGCAGGGAAGTATTCATTGCCGTTATCCCAGACTGTTTCGCACAGTTCGGCAATGGCTTTAGACGCTGTATGGATTGGATTTACTGCTAAGTGGGGATAAGCCACATGACCTTGTTTGCCTTTCACGGTCAGGTTGGCATTCAATGAACCACGACGGCCATTTTTAACAATATCCCCCAGTTTATTGGTGCTCGAAGGTTCACCTACCAGACACCAAGTAATTTTCTCATTACGGGCTTCCAGCGTTTCAATCACTTTTACCGTGCCATTGATCGATGGACCTTCTTCATCTGAAGTGATCAGATAGGCAATCGAGCCTTTGTGGTTCGGATATTTTTCGACAAAACGTTCAGTGGCTACAACCATCGCAGCCAAGGCGGTTTTCATGTCGGCACTACCACGGCCATATAGCTTGCCGTCACGAATTTCTGGAGCAAATGGGTCAGAGTTCCAGGCATCCAGGTTGCCGGTTGGCACAACATCGGTATGGCCAGCAAAACAGAAAACCGGGCCTTCAGTACCTTTACGCGCCCAAATATTATCAACATCTTCAAAACGCATTGATTCAATATTGAAACCCACCTTCTTCAAACGTTCTGCCATGATATTCTGGCAGTCATGATCAATAGGGGTCACAGAAGGCTGACGTAATAATTGCAGGCTTAAATCAAGAGTCGCGGAAGATGTCATATGGTGAATTCATAAGTCGATAAATTTGTCGGCTCTATGATAGGCGAATATGGCCTGTAATGTGAATGTTCCGCATAAAAAAACCCTATCTGAGATAGGGTTTGTGGAGAAGCTAGAAAGAGTTTAGTTTTGACGGATTTCTTCAGAAGTTTTTTCTGCAGTGCCTGTTACAGCTTCGCCTGCTTTAGAAACGTCTTTACCCACACCTTTGACAGTGTTACAGCCAGTTAAAACAAAAGCCATTACCAATGAAGCAGCAAGAATTTTTTTCATCATCATCTCCGTATTATCGATAATAAAATTATTATGATGTGGAACTAAGATTAGAAAATATACGACATAAAAAATATGTGGTTTTCATAGTGCTTCGGTTAATAAATGTAATGTTTTAAAAGGGTTTATGCGCAGGAAAGGGTAGTAGAAGCGGGCTGCGATACATATAAAAATCCTCTTGATCAGCCTTTTTATAAAGTCCATTTGTCCACCAATAGGGACTTGAACTGCTGATCTGCGCATTAGGATAAATCCATTCATGACGTTGTAAACGATAGAAGTTAGCCGCTGGGTCGGGAATCTGCTGACCCCATAAGCCTATGCGACGTTGGGTATTGACCCAGTCAGGTAAGGTCTGATCTGCACGATGTACTGGAAGATAAAGCTGGCCTTTTAACATGCAGAAACGCTGCTCAATCTGCTGATCCAGAGCCTCATCAAACTGAAACTGTTTCTGGGTAAAATGCTTCATTTTACGGATTAAAGTATCGGTGCGGTTTAGGCCATACCAGTTTGGCAGGCTAAAATCGGCTTCTGCGAGGTAGTATTTCAGCGCCACTTCCCAATGTTCAGTCAGACCAGCCTCTGTATTGAATAACAGAAAATCCAGTTCACCCAGTGTTTTAGCGCCGTCAATTTTCTGAATGCTATGACCTAAAAGCTTATAAGGATGATAGGCATCATCCAGCAGCCAGAACCAGACCAGCATTTCAAAGCGCAAACCCAGCCGGGTGCTTTTAAGCTGCTGCACGAATTGCTCCAGCTCTTCTGGATGCCGGTCCAGATATTTCAGACGTGGATGATAATTTTGCAGGTGATGTTGCCAAGTCTCAGAATCATGTAAGTCAAAAGCATGGACGACTTCAAGTTCGTCTGGAATTTGAGACAGAAGGTTTGGACTACCGACAGCAAATGCCAGTTGCCGCACCAAAGGATGCTGATAATATTGCCATGCTTCTACAAGATGATGATTTAGACTGGAAAAGGGCATAGCACATCCTGTGAAAAGTGCACAAATACAACGGACAGATTTTAAAAACACTTTATACTACCCCTAATTTTGTGGGTAGGACCGATTTATGAAAATATTGTTTTGGCGAAGCCTGGTCGTACTATTTGTCGTACTGGGTTTTATCGGCGCAATCTTGCCCGGCATGCCAACTACAGTATTTTTAATTCTGGCGGCTTGGGCGGCATCCAAAGGCTGGCCACAGATGGATGCATGGCTGCTGAATCATCCAAAATATGGTCCGACTTTAAGAGCCTGGCGTGCCAATGGTACTGTGCCACGCAAGGCCAAATGGCTGGCCAGTATCATGATGTTTATTAGTGGTATTATCATGTTGTTTACGACAGCACCGCTGGCAGTCAAAATCTTTACTGATGTGACCATGCTGATTGTGGCGATCTGGTTATGGCGTCGGCCCGAACCAGTTCAGGACATAATCCATCCAGAACACATGGCCACAAAGAAAGTAGAACTAGAAACTATCAAGACAGAGAAAGAGAAGTCATGAGCCATTTGCAGCTGGATCAGGCAGAAATCCTGATTGATCTCGCCCAACAAAAACTATATTTGCCAAAATATAATAAGCAGTACCTGATTTCTACGGGTAAGAATGGCATAGGTGAAGCAGAAAATAGTGGCAAGACGCCTCGTGGATGGCATAAAGTCGCTGAAAAGTTTGGCCAGCAGGCACCTTTAAATAGTGTGTTTATTGCCCGTCAAGCGACAGGTGAAATTTATAATGCAGAACTGGCACAGCAATTCCCGCAGCGAGACTGGATTCTCAGCCGGATCTTATGGCTAAGTGGGCTTGAAGAAGGGTTTAACCAGGGCGAGGGTTGTGATACTTACCAACGTTATATCTATATTCATGGTACGCCTGATTCTGAGCCGATGGGTATTGCAATGTCACATGGCTGTATCCGCATGCGGAATACGGATGTGGCCGAGCTGTTTGAACTGGTGAATGAAGATGCACTGGTCTATATTTCAGAACAGCCGCTGAATCTGACTGTTTAAATGACTTAAATGACATAAGAAAATTTGTGGATGATTTAAAATTAATTGAAATATCTTCTATTTAAATAAGGGAAAGTAGATGAGGTCATCGATCATCTATGTACTCTACTTTTATAGACAAATAGACTTAGAAACAGGAGTTATAGCCCGCCAATAAAAGTCATCGATTTGTTTTTAGAGGGCTGCAAGCTTTTAAAATAAAGATTACAGGATCACAACGTTGCGGTGAGCTGGGCTTTGTATAATCTTTCAGCAATACTGAAGTCTGTTGCATGTTCTGGTCTCAATTTTCATGAGTAAAACCGTAAAAATTCGGCTTTTAGTTTCAGAGAGTGTCCTTAGAAAATCGGTATAGACTTAAAAAATAAACAAAAAGTGTTGTTTTTTTTAACAATCAACCTATTTTTTAATCACTCACACCGAAAAAGCAGAAAACAGTCAGAAAAGCGTTTGACAGTCTGTGAAGATTCTCTATAATGCACCTCATCAAGCGATGAAGTCGATTTGAAAGGGCGCTTAGCTCAGTTGGTAGAGCGTCTGCCTTACAAGCAGAATGTCGGCGGTTCGATCCCGTCAGCGCCCACCAAGCTTCTTTCAAAGTTGAGACACTTATAGTGCAGCGGTAGTTCAGTTGGTTAGAATACCGGCCTGTCACGCCGGGGGTCGCGGGTTCGAGTCCCGTCCGCTGCGCCACTTTAAGTTCTTGATAAATCGTTTGCCACAATAGCGACATTGTGTAAGTGCAGCGGTAGTTCAGTTGGTTAGAATACCGGCCTGTCACGCCGGGGGTCGCGGGTTCGAGTCCCGTCCGCTGCGCCATTTACATGATAGACCTTTTGAGGGCGCTTAGCTCAGTTGGTAGAGCGTCTGCCTTACAAGCAGAATGTCGGCGGTTCGATCCCGTCAGCGCCCACCAGATTTTTTGTGATGCAGCGGTAGTTCAGTTGGTTAGAATACCGGCCTGTCACGCCGGGGGTCGCGGGTTCGAGTCCCGTCCGCTGCGCCATCCTAAGAATCAAACAGTTTGACCCTTTAAGGGCGCTTAGCTCAGTTGGTAGAGCGTCTGCCTTACAAGCAGAATGTCGGCGGTTCGATCCCGTCAGCGCCCACCATATCTTCTAAAGATATACGCGATGCAGCGGTAGTTCAGTTGGTTAGAATACCGGCCTGTCACGCCGGGGGTCGCGGGTTCGAGTCCCGTCCGCTGCGCCATTTTTCATTCCCTGATGTGGAAAATGTGTTTCAAAATTCAAGACTACGCGCTTCGCTTGTCTTGCATCATAAAATAGCAGTGCTATTTTATTCTTCAGGGCGCTTAGCTCAGTTGGTAGAGCGTCTGCCTTACAAGCAGAATGTCGGCGGTTCGATCCCGTCAGCGCCCACCATATCTTTCTTGCCTAAATCCTGAATATTTCATAGAATTCGAAGTCTATAATAATTTGAAGATTTCAGACTATGAGAAATCCATATCAGCGCAAGGCAGCGATCAAATCGCAAAATACCGCCTACGATCCGCTACAAGTTTATAAAAATTTTATTGAAGCTATTGTTGCCCAAGGTGGCATTTTTGCACTTTACCAAGAGGGCTGGGCTTTATGTGCCACGCCGACAGGACAGCGTGCTTTCGCGACCTGGCAAAGCAAAGGTCTGGCCAGACTACTCATTAAAGATAACTGGGCCAATTACCAGATTCAGGAAATTACCCTCAAAGATTTTGTTGAAAAGGTCATTCCTTTCTTACGTCAGGAAAGCACTATTGTGTCATTGGATCTGACACCGGAAGGGCAGAATATTCTGGTTGCGCCTGAAAAACTTTTGCTGGATCTTAAAAACTACCTGTATCAGGTCTATGTACAGAAACCTGAACTATTCAAAAATCCAGCGATTCCTTCGCCAAGGCATATCCGTTTAAATTAATTTAATGCTTAAGTCACTTATTCAGATAGTGAATATTCATTGAGCAACCAGCCACTCAAAAAGGCAAAATATTCTCTTAACCAGGAGTTATAGCGCAGATAAAGAGGAGTACTGGCACTCAAACTAATCACTTGCTGATAACCTTGGTGTCTGGCAATGGCACGAGCACGAGGACTATGAAAATCACTGGTTGCAATCGCAATCGGATCATTTTGACTTATATTTTGTTGTTCCAATATCACTTGAGAATACATCAGGTTTTGAGCAGTACTTCTGCTTCGATCTTCAAGTTGGATAGGATTGATGAGTTCTGGGTAGGTGGTGTGGATATAGTGTTGCATGACTTCAGCCTCACTTTGCCTTTCCCGATAATTACGCCCACCTGTCATAATCATTAAAGCATCTGGATAGTGTGCTGCATATTTAGCTGCAGTATCCAGACGGCTTTTTAAGATGGGTGAGGGCTGTCCATTCGTAATCCCGCTGCCTAAAACCAGAATAGCGGCAGGAGGCTGTGTAGATTCATTTGAATGAATGGACATCTGGATATAAGCGAAGAAGATTGCGACACTGATTATCCAGAGTAGAAATCCGGCCCAGAGGCTATTCCAGAACCAGATTCTAAATCTGGAATACTGTTTCCAGCGTTGAATGCCTGAAAAGAGCAGAGCATACAGGATCAGTGCTACGCTAATGAAAATTGGCAAAAGAACACCGAAATGTCTTTGTCCCTGACTTATTAACCAGAGGCTGTTTATGCCAAGGATCAAACCAAAGATCAGGCTGAGACTTCGTTTAAGTTGGCTGGATATTTGGATACTCATATTTTTATTAATCTTTTTATCTTTTCTTCTATCTTATTAATAAAAAACCGGGCATGAAGCCCGGTCTTTTATAGATCAGCTGATCTTAATATACATCACGACGATAACGACCATCCAGACGTAATTGATCCACTGTGCTTTCACCGAGAATTTCAATCAGAGCCTGATCGACATCGCTGGCCATGCCATTAATGCTACCACACACATAAATCACGGCGCCTTGAGCGACCCAGAGTTTCAATTCTTCAGCTTGCTCACGCAATTTATGATGCACATAAACTTTTTCCTGCTGGTCACGAGAGAAAGCAAGGTCCAGTCGTTTTAATGTACCCATTTGCAGCCAGGCCTGAATGGTTTCTTCAAAGAAGAAATCATGGGCACGCTGACGTTCACCAAAGATGAGCCAGTTCTGAGTATAGTCCTGACGGTTACGCGCACTCAGCAAGCTCATCAAACCTGCGATCCCCGTACCATTACCAATACAGATAATCGGACGGTTATCTGCAATCAGATGGAAAGATTCATTCTTGCGAATACGCAGGGCAATCGGTGAATTTAGGGCAGTATGCTGTGTTAACCAGCCTGAGCCCAGACCTAACTGGCCTTGTGCATCAGATTGCTGACGCACGACCAGACGTAGCACTTGCTGACTTGGAATACTGGCGATTGAATATTCACGTGTAGCAAGAGTTGGTAATTGCTGTAACAGCTCATCTACTGAATCAAAAGGATCAACCTGAGTCAAATCACGATTCCAAAGTGCCTGTTCGATACTTTGCTTCAGAGAAGGCACTTGTGTACCCGCGGCAATACGGTATTTCTCCATAAATGCACGGATACGTTCAGGGCTGTTTCCTGGCTGGATTTCGGCAATATCACCTGCCTGCCAGACGGCTTCATGCTGTGGAACCAGTTCAATATTGAACGCAGGCGCACCAAGACTGTCTGGATTCAGCAATTCACGTTTGCTCAAAGTCCATTGATCAAAGGTTTTATCGATACCCATATCCTGCAATTCAAATTGAGTCACATGGGCAAGGGCATTGGTCCATTGCTGGATATGCTCATTATTTGCATTATCCACTTCGATAGTCTTGAAGAGCTGCTTGGCACCATTCTGCTGTAACCACTGGTCAATACGATGACCGAAGCTGCAATAGGTGTCCGGGTATTCCTGAGAGCCTAGAGCCAAAACTGCATAATTGAGATGATTAAGATCCGCTTTGGCAGACAAAATTTTCTTTTCAAAAGAGGAGGCTAGGTCAGGTGCTTCACCTGTGCCATAAGTACTGGCTACAAATAGAACCTGTTCTGCCTGTTGCAGATCTTCAAGGCTTAGTTGCTGTACTGCTTTAACGCTGACAGGTTGACGTGCTTCCTGTAAGGCAGTAGCTGTGCGCCATGCCAGTTGTTCAGAGACACCCGTTTGTGAAGCATACGCAATCAGCCAAGGCTTGGCATTTGGATCCAGAGGCAGGGCAGTTGCCCCTTGGCGTGCAGCCAGAGTAAGTTTTTTCTGCTTACGACGTTTCAGATAGAGCATCCAGCCGGTCACGAAGAACAATGGCATTAATAATGCAGCAATCATGACCAGGAACTGGTAAATAGGACCAAAAAAGCTGCCACGGTGCACAGGTAACATACTGCTCATGATTTTTTCATTGAGCTTTTTATCTTCATAGAGCTGGACTTCGGTAAACTCAGCACTGCGATAATTATAAGTCGCATTGTTGCGGGCACGTTCATGCTGTGCCACAGGGTCAACAAAACTCAACTGCATTTCACCATCCGGTTTTTTCGGCAGGTTAAATGTCACAGTTGAATATTTGCCTGCAAATTGAGTACTGAAGCCAGCCCAGCTTTGATCCAGTGCACGTGAAATACTTTCTGGACTCATGCCAGCTTCTTCACGGCCTTCACCACGTTGTCCGCGTTCACCACGAGGACCACGTTCACCACCTTCGCCGCGACCGCCATTGGCCTGCATTTCTGGTTGTGGACGTTCTACGCCCAGAACTTTATACATACCATCACGCCACCAGCCATAAGACCAGGTAAGACCGGTACAAGCCAGAATTAGGTAGAAAATTACCACCCAGGTACCCACCACTGCATGCAGATCCCAGATAAAGTTACGGCCTTTCAGTTGTGGCTTCACTGCCAACCATTGCTTGATCGAATGACGTTTTGGCCAGCGTAAATACAGGCCAGACAAAACGAAAAAGATCAGCATCAGGGTACACGCACCGGTAATCTGTTTACCGACGGGTCCTACCGTTAAATTACGATGTAGTTGCTGTACAAACTGGAAGAATTCACGACCTTTAATTTCAGGCAATACTTCAGCCGTGTAGGGGTTGACCATCATGTTATAACCACGACGTGCTCCCTCTTTCGCAATATTGACCGTACTGGAGGCACTTGGATCCTGTGCGACGGTAATACTGTTAATTTTCATTTCAGGGTTTTGGTTCTGGAAATGCTGATACAGCTGGGCAGGGCTAAGCTTGTCTCGCTCTTGAACCTGTACAGTATAACTGTCGCTATTCATCCATTTTAAGATTTGCGGCTCATAAGAATAAATAGCACCCGTGACTCCCATAATTGAGAGAATCAAACCTGCAGTAATCCCCAGAAACCAGTGGATTTGGAAAAATGTCTTTTTAAACATGATGGTCAGATTTATGGTGGTATGTGTAAAAGTAGGCAAATTATAACTGAAGAATCAGAATAAATTATAGATTATGATGATAATATTTATTCTCATTATCATTTGTGTCGATGAGTTGGATAAAAGATAGACGTAAAAAAACCTCCATGTCGAAACAGGAGGTCTTTCAAAACCGGGATATATCTTAGATTTCTTTTGGTGCGCCCACTTCTTCTTGCAGATGCTTGCGAATGGTCGCGAAAGAGAAGTTTTTACTGTCTAAACGTTTAGGCAGGATATAAGCACCTTGCTGACCTTTGACTTTAAAATTGATCAGCATGAATTCCGGCGTGTTATACCATTCATAAATGTCTTTCCAGCCAATAGCACCCACGCCTTCCTGCATGCCCATTTTCTGGCGCATCACGATACCATGTGGCTGTACGCCCAGACGGATACCTTTAATTTCCTGTACCGGAAATTCATTCATCTTGCGTTTAACATACCATTCCAGACCGAAAGTACGGATCAGGTAATACAGGACTACACAGACAATCGCTACCCAGCAGATGACTGTTGAGTAGTTCTTGATCAGGATAATTCCCAGAATAGACAAGGCAACAATAGCACCCATGATCAGCCAGGCTTTCATGCCAATTTTATTGGTACTACGCCAGATCATCAGCTGAGCATGACGCTGCTCAGCTTCTGAAATTTCATAGTTCACAGGCTGTAGGGTATAAGCGTATAAATTTTTCGCGGTCATAATGAAATTAACAGATTTAAAACTGTAAAAAGTTTAGCATTAATTATGCTGATTCAGTGAGTATATTGTTCCAAAATCGGCCAAATTATAATGAAGCCAATTCAGTGGCCTGTTCGTCACGTTCGTGACTTAAACTTTGCTTTAACTGACTCAATTGCTTCAAGATACTAAACATTAAAGACAACTGTTGCAAAATGATCAGTGGTTTCTGGTCTTCTTCCTGCTGTTGTGACAGACGCTGACGGATATTCTGGATCATATTCTGGGTACTTAGGTCAGGGACTTCATCATAAAGCAGGGCACCACTAATATTTTCTAGGGCTTGGTCTAGCAAGTCCAGCACATCCTGATCCTGAATTTTTTCACGATGCGCACCCAGCGCGGCAATATAACTGATAAAAGTATGATTCAGGCACAGGAACTCAAAAGCCTGTGATTTTTGCACCGGATCAAAATCAGGTTCAGTGGCCAAAGTCGAAATCAGGGAAGCCACTTCAGCATCCGTATTATGAGCTGCACGACGTACCACGCGGTAGGTCAGACCATTATTTCGTCCAGACTTATACTGTTCAATCACTTCACTCAAGTAGTCACATTCTGCCTGCAGACTACGGCTAATGCTGCGCGGCAAGCGACGGAATTTCCAATCCGGGAAGATAAAGCTCACGCCAAACCAGGCAATCGCACAGCCAATCAGGGTATCAATCATACGGGGGATAGCTGCGGCAAAGCCCATACCGTCCAAGTTAAAGTTGATCAGGGCCAGAATGGTAATGAAGGCAGTGGCCTGTGCATACTGTTTACTACGTAATTCAAAGAACAGAATTCCACTCAAAATTAACAGTAATAATTGCCCTTCAACGGAAGGAATGAAGTACAAAATGGCATATCCCAAAAGAATACCTGCCAATGTTCCTACGATGCGTAAACGTAAGCGGCGTTTGGTGGCATTGAAGTTAGGTTGGCTGACAAAAAGCGCAGTTAGTAGAATCCAGTAGCCATATTGAATATCGGTCAGCTGGACAATGATATAACTGATCAGCAGCACAATCGACAGGCGAATAGCATGACGGAACAACACGGATTCAGGCGTCAAATGCTGCTTGACCCGAATCTTGATATCTTCCCAGCCTTTCAGGTCGTCATCTTTGAGCTGGTTTTCAATATGTTTAGCACGATCAAATTTGATATTACGTTCAGTTTCCAGGTTGCGTAACTGCGCATCAATGGATTTCAGATTCTGGAATAAAGCAAATAGGGCATTGATCCAGACCTGATCATACTGCTGTTCTGTACGCAATTTTTCCAGGGACAATCTCAGGTTTTCAAAGGCATGTTTGAAGCGTTTATTATGTTTATAGGTTTTGCGCTGCTGAATGCTTTCACTCAGGTCTTTACAGGCTTTGCCCTGAATCGACAGGATGCGCTGAAAACGGAACAAAACGTCGCTGTGTTCAAAAATCTTGGCCAGTTTCTGATAATCAATATGCGCAGAATCGGCACGCTCGTGAATATCTTGCGCTACAAAATAGTATTGCAGGCTACGACGAGTATCTTTCTGACCCCGGTCACCTTTCAGGCGGGTCAGAAGGACAGTCTTCATTTCATTAAAAATTGAAATCAGTTTGCCATTTTCCAGTGACAGCTCGATCATACTTTGCTGATAACTTTTTGCCGTCATGTCGACATCGAACAGATTCGATTTGGCATAGAGGAAATCACCCAGTGAAGCATAGCACTTGGCTAAGTTATCCTGTGCACGTCGCGCAGGAAACAGTAGAAAGCTGAGGGTCGACAAAAAGCCATACCAGACCGCACCAATCAGCAGCAAGCTTGCCTGCTGATACCATCCATCAAAAAGTTCAACCCCCAGCATGGAATAGACAGAAATCACCAGACAGCCATAGGAAATCGTGGCATAACGTCGACCAAGCGAGCCAAGCAGAATCAGGACAATACAAGAAACAATGAGGGCAGAAGCAAACAGCAGCGGATAAGGAAATAACAGATAGACTGCCACTGCGGTAATGAAGAAGCCTAAATAGGTATAGAACAGATTCAGGATACGTACGGAAAAGCGGTCATCAATATCGCTTAAACCTGCGGCCACCACTCCAAGGGTGAGTGGAATAGTCATTAACTGCTGTCCCATGAAATAGGGAACAAAGGCAGTGCCTGCAAAAGCGATCAGCATACGCAGGTTATACATCAGGGTCGTATTATAAGTCGCGTGCTTAAGACGATTGAGCCAAGATTTCAACGGTGATCCTTTCTCTTGCAGTCTTTGCTGCAAAGCTGAATATACATATGAGAAAAAGTATATTTATAACTTTTAATTTCCATGTAAATCATACTATGCGCTATGTTAATTTGTCTGCCTACTGCGCATTAAAATCTTTAATTACATGAACTCCAATACGACAGCACCACGACCTTATGCCATGTCCTGGATTATTTTGCTGGCTTCACTGACTGCACTTGGTCCTTTATCCATTGATATGTATCTCTCTGCCTTGCCAGAAATGGCAGCGGATTTTGGTGTCAGTACCCAGATGGTCTCCAATAGTCTGCCAGCTTATTTCCTTGGACTGGCGGTTGGGCAGTTGCTATATGGCCCGATCAGTGACCGGATTGGACGTAAGCCACCGCTTTATTTTGGATTGAGTCTGTATATTCTGGCCAGCCTGTTATGTATGTTTGCACAGAATGAATGGAGCCTGATTGCAGCACGGGTATTACAAGCCTTAGGAGGATGTGTAGGAGTCGTGGTTGCCCGAGCAACCATTCGTGATCGGCTGGATATGCAGGCGGCTGCCCAGGCCTTTGCCAGCATGATGATTGTAACGACCATTGCACCGATTATTGCGCCAAGTCTCGGCGCATGGGTACTGATGTTCTTTGAGTGGAATATTATTTTCTTGGTGCTGATGGGCTGTGGCTTGTTTAGTCTGGTCTGTGTGCATTTTTTCTTTCAGGAAACCTTGCCCCCGGAACGCCGTCTTAAACTGAATTTACAGCAGGTATTGAGTTTATACCGAACCATTTTTCAGGATGAAAGTTTCAGACGACCGATGCTGGTGGGCTGTTTTTCTGGGGCGGTGATGTTCTGCTATATCAGCGCTTCTTCAGCCATTCTGATGGATCATTATCATCTCACTGAACAGCAGTTTGCTTATGCTTTCGGGGGGAATGCTGTGGGAATCATGCTGTTTTCGACCATGAATAAGCATCTGGCTCAATATCTTTCAGTATTAAGTCGTTTAAAACTAGGTGCCTCTTTACAGGGAATCGGTGTCCTGGCTTTACTGGTTTTAGGCTATCTGAATATTGAATCTGTTGTTCTGGTCATGGCGGCCTTATTTGTCGTTGTGGCCTCGATTGGTTTTGTGGGACCGAATGCGATGGCGCTGGCCATGGCAGAGCAGGGCGCGCGTGCGGGAACCGCCAGTGCGATCATGGGCAGTATGCAATTTGCCTGCGGTTTGTTGGGTGGGGTTTTGCTGAACTTTATGCTGTGGGATGCTTTATTCAATATGGCCTTGGTAATGGCGATCTTTGTAGTTATAGCCTTTAGATCTGTATTGAAATTAGAACTGCCTAGAGTTAAACAGAAATAAGGAGCTGCAAGAACTCTATATCTCTGTCAGACAATCCAAGCAGCTCAAAGTTGATGCTTGGATCATGGCTTATCAAATCTTATTCATCTACAAAAACGGCAAATTCCTCTACCGGGACACGTGGGGTGATAAAGGTATTTACGATATGGTCTGGATCTGCATAGCCTAGTGACATGCCACAGACCAGCTCTTCATCTTCACCTGCTCCCAGTACATCTAGCACAATGCTATGAAAATGATTCCAGGCAGCCTGCGGACAGGTATCCAGACCACGTGCCTTGGCAGCCAGCATCACGTTTTGAATCATCATGGAAATATCCATTTTTGAACCTACGCCCAAATCTTTATGTAAGGTGAAGAATAGCCCCACTGGTGCATCAAACAGTTCAAAATTACGCAGGTTCTGGCGCGCCATTTTTTCTTTTTCGCCTTTCTGGATATTCAGCAAACCATATAAGCCCCAGCCATTTTCACGGCGTCGGTCGATATAAGGAGAGAACCATTGTTCGGGATAATAGGCAAAGGTTTCTTTATATTGCTCGGCCAGTGCCGGATTCTGGTAAAGCTCCATTTGCGCCTGACAGACACGCTGCACCAGCTCATCACGCTTTTTCCCTGTCAGCACATATACTTTCCATGGCTGGGTATTGGTCCCTGAAGGGGCGCGGCTGGCCACAGTCAAAATGTCTTTGAGCATGTCGGTACTGACCGGCGTATCCAGAAAAGCACGAACTGAATGACGGGAAGTAATGGTTTGATCTACAGCATGAACGAGGTTTTGATCCATTCTAATTTCCAATCTCATATCCTTAATGATGGTGAACTGACTATAAACCAAACAAACTCTGTCGGGCAGGGGGAATTTTAGTTTCACAGTGAATTATGATGATTAATAAAAATCACATGAATGAGAATGCACTTAAGAGATATAGAAGTTATATAAATAGCCTAAGAAATTTATTGAATGCTTAAACAAAACTCCTTCTAAAAATGCAACAGATATTTTAGATGCTGATATCTTGAGCAATTAACATCGATGGCTGGAACTAAAAGGAAAGTTAAGAACAAAATAGAATGAATAAAATTCAATCTTAAAAATAAAATTAAATATCCGTTTTTACGTTCAATTAATATTTTATTTCGATTAAAATTTGGGGGTAGTAAACTATAAAAAATAAGAAGTTATAATTATTTTTTATATATTCACTAACTATAGTTAATAAAAAACAATAAAACTTTATACAAAGAAACAGCATAATGTGCGACTTTTCAGTTGAATACATGCATTTTGAAGAAATAATGAAGATTGCATGGTCAAGCTCTATTTGAAATATCTTATTGCAAATGACTTGATGAACTCAGTTAGGTTAAAAGCACTCATGCAGCAATTCATGCTGGTTGAGAAGTAAAAAATATAGGCTGGATGTTATCGCTATGAGTTGCACGTTTAGATGAATTTACGCATCTGACGTAGCTTATGCAATCAGCATAAGGCCGTTTTTCGCTTTTATAAATCTCTCACTGAATATGATCATCACGATGATATTCATAAGTTTGAAACAGATGCGGAATGCTTTGTTGATTCTAAAGGCGATGGATGAATGAAGTAGATGACAATTACATGGGGTAATGTAAGGTTTTCTTCTGTGGAAATGAATCGCAACACGACTTTTAGAATGACAAAAATTCAGAACCATCTTGGACAAAAAAATTATGGATTTTACTTTTAACGCATTTTATACCCTGATCGCTGCAGTAATTGTGCTATTACTGGGCCGGTTTCTGGTAGATAAAATCGATTTTCTAAAACGTTACAACATTCCTGAACCTGTCGCAGGTGGTCTGGTTGCAGCGGTTATCTCTCTGCTGGTTCATTCGTTCTGGGGCTATAGCATTACCACGAGCGCGGAACTGCAAACCAGTTTTATGCTGATTTTCTTTGCTTCGATCGGTCTGAGCGCGAACTTCGCCAAATTGCGTGAAGGTGGGATTGGACTGGTGATCTTCCTGGTTGCCATCTCAACATTTATTGCCCTACAAAATGCAGTGGGTATGGGCTTGGCAAGTTTACTGGGTATTGATCCTCTGATCGGTCTGATTGCCGGCTCGATTACGCTGACTGGTGGACATGGTACTGCTGGCGCCTGGGGTGAAATTATGGAGGTTGAGCATGGTATTCAGGGGGCTTTGGCGCTCGGTATGGCAAGTGCGACCTTCGGTCTGATTATTGGGGGAATTATCGGCGGGCCTTTGGCGAAACTGTTGATTAACCGTCATAATCTTGCTGTGGCACGTACCGATCAGCAGATCGAAAAACGTGACAACACGCCAATGGACAGCACGACAGATGAATATGTGCAATTTGAATATCCACATCGTGTCCGTCTGATCACTGCCGATAATGCCATTACCACACTTGGTCTGTTTGCAGGCTGTCTGGCATTTGCGGAGCTGATGACTGGCTTCAGTAAAGATACAGTATTTGAACTGCCAACATTTGTATGGGCACTGGCAGGTGGCGTGATTCTGCGTAACGTGCTGGAAGGCATCCTGAAAATCCAGATCTTCGACCGTGCGATTGATGTGTTTGGTAATGCTTCATTGTCGCTTTATCTGGCCATGGCGCTGCTGTCATTAAAATTATGGCAACTGGCGGATCTGGCAGGACCATTGATGGTGATTCTCGGTGCACAGACCTTGACTATGGCTTTATATGCAGCATTTGTCACTTTCCGGGTGATGGGCAAAAACTACGATGCCGCAGTACTTGCTGCAGGTCACTGTGGTTTCGGGATGGGTGCAACCCCAACGGCTGTTGCCAATATGCAGGCGATTACCAATATGTATGGCGCTTCGCATAAAGCCTTTCTGATCGTTCCATTATGTGGTGCTTTCTTCGTTGACTTGATTAATGCCACGATCATCCAGATGATCTTGAAATTTTTCGTCTAATTTTAAGCTTGATAATGAGTCATAAGCTCATAAGGATATGACATGAATGATCAGCTAAATGAAACCTTACTGGGCTGGGTCGATGCCTTAAATGGTCCACTCTGGGACTTTTTGGTGGTATTCCTGGTCGCAGTCGGTATTTTGTATACGATCATGACCGGTGCCGTACAAATCCGTTTGTTCTGGCACAGTATGAAAGTCATGAAACGTAGTCGTGGCAAGGTCGAAGACGATCATGGTATTACGCCGTTTCAGGCTTTTGTTACAGGTCTGGCTAGCCGGGTTGGTGTGGGTAATGTCGCTGGTGTCGCCATTGCGATTGCTGTCGGTGGTCCAGGTGCTGTGTTCTGGATGTGGTTTACTGCATTTCTGGGAATGAGCTCTGCTTTTGTAGAATCGTCATTAGCCCAGTTATTTAAAGTTCGGGATAACAAGAACCAGCAATTCCGCGGTGGACCAGCGTATTACATTACTCAGGGTCTTAAGCAAAAATGGCTGGGAATTGTATTTGCGATTGCGCTGATTACGACCTACGGTTTTGTGTTTAATGCCGTGCAGGCCAATGCGATTACTGGTGCAACCTCACATGCCTGGGGCTGGAATGAAGCCAATCTGATGTTGCCATTAGGCGGCTTCGATCTGGAAGTTTCCTGGGTCGGTCTGGTCTTGGTCTTGATTACGGCCATGATTATTTTTGGCGGGATCAAGCGGATTGCCAAAGTTGCTGAAGGGGTAGTGCCTTTCATGGCAGTTCTTTACCTGGCTGTTGCTTTATACATTGCTGTCATCAATTACGATGTGTTGCCGTCTATTTTCCAGCTGATCTTTAGCAAAGCATTTGAGTTTGAAGCAGCTGCAGGCGGTTTCTTTGGCGCCATGATCTCGATGGCAATGATGATGGGGATTAAGCGCGGTTTATTCTCGAACGAAGCGGGGATGGGTTCAGCACCGAATGCGGCGGCTGCCTCCGATGTGAAACATCCGGTAAATCAAGGTCTGGTTCAAATGCTTGGCGTATTTGTAGATACCTTCGTCGTATGTTCATGTACCGCTATCATTATTTTAGTCTCTGGTCTGTATGAAAATGCCGGTTTTGAAGGCGTGACCTTGACCCAGATGGCACTTGAAAGCCAGATTGGTGCTTGGGGTGATGACTTCCTGGCCTTGATTCTGTTCCTGTTTGCCTATTCTTCTATCATTGGTAACTATGCCTATGCAGAGGGAAATATCCAGTTCATCAATAATAACAGCAAGGTCATGTTTATTTTCCGGTTGCTGGTATTGTTTATGGTGTATTTCGGCTCGATTGCCAGTGTACCGTTGATCTGGAATATGGCGGACCTGTTCATGGGCGTCATGGCCAGTATTAACCTGATTGCGATTGTACTGCTGATGCCATTTATTTTGATGCTGCTCAAGGACTATACCGGTCAGCTGAAACGTGGCATCGAGCAACCAGAGTTTAAGCTCGATGATCATCCGAAATTTAAAGATAAAGTTAAATCAGATATCTGGTAAGACTTGAGCAAAAGCCCCGACTGGTTCGGGGCTTTTTTATGGGTTTAAATGGTTAGAATGACACAACATTAAGATAGCTTTGATATAGGATAAATCCGGCAATCAGGCTGAACCAGACTGGTAATTTCAAGCGTAACAGTAGAATCATCACGATGACAAAAACCAGATCAGACCAGAAACGAAAATATGCCTGAGAGAGATCAATCAGCAAATATAAAAGTAGTCCGACCACTGCCGCATTAATCCCGCTTACCGCCTGAAAAATAATACGTTGCTGCATTAACCATGACCAATAAGGCAAAGTAGCAAAAATCAGAAAAAACGAAGGCAGGAAAATGGCACAGGTTGCTAACAGTGCATTAATCCAGGATGAACCTGTCCAAGGCAACAGAGCACCGACATAGCTGGAAAAACTAAATAATGGACCCGGCATCAATTGGGCAAATGCATAACCTAGATCGAAAGATTGGGGCGAAAGTAAATTGGTCGCCACAAAGTCCTGATGCAGCAAAGGCAGAATGACATGCCCGCCACCAAAGACCAATGAGCCAGTTTGATAGAAATCAGCAAAAAATGCGAGTTCAGGCCAAGAACCAGATTTGACTAGTATAGGAATCAGAAAAAATGGTAATAAAAATGCGATGAACCAGTAAGGTGCATGACGTGGCCGAATATAGCTTGAGTGAATGGTAGATGAATTTGAAGCAGGCTTATTTTCCTGAGGAGAATTGGAAAATTTTGCCATTACGAGACCAAAAACTGCCCCTAAAATAATGACCAGTAGCTGGTTCAAACTGATACTAATGAAGCTCAGAATCAGGACGGAAATGAAGACCAGTACATATTGCCAGATGCTCTTGCAGAAGCTGTTAAGCATTTGCCAGAATGCCCAGACGATTACAGAAAAAACGATCAATTGAATGCTATGAAAGCTGTTTGAGTTTAGAATATGGAAATAGTACTGACCAAGTACGGCGATCAAGCTCATCAAAAGCGCTGAAGGTAAGGTAAACCCAAGCCAGGCCATGAATGCTCCAGCATAACCCCTTTGCAGATAGCCAATTGAAAGGCCTACCTGGCTGCTGCTTGGGCCGGGCAAAAGCTGCGCTAATGCAACCAGCTGACCATATTGTGTCGCATTTAACCACTGTAACTGGTCGACAAATTTACGGTGAAAAAACACCAGATGTGCTGCCGGTCCACCAAATGCCATACAGCCCAGTTGCAGGAAGGTAAGAAAGATCCGGTACAGTGAAGGTGTATTCATACAGTGGCTGAAAATTGAAAGACATTAGTGCAACTGTATGACAGTTTTACGAAATTCTACAGATTATTTAAGCATGTGTTTATACACTATGCTGCTTTAACAAAATGAGGACGTGCTCTGCATGCAGAAATATGTACTGAGTATATTGGCGATGACAATGGTAGGTCTGAGCGGCTGCCAAACGACATCCGGTTTTAATCCATCTAACTCTAGTCATATCAAATCTGCCAGTTCAGTAGCAGAAGCCCAGGCACGTCCAAACCAGATCAATTTCCGCAAGATCAAGCAAACAGAAAACCGTCCGGTGATTGCACTCATTCTTGGCAGTGGCGGTGCGCGTGGCTATGCGCATATCGGTGCAATTGAAGTATTGGAGCAGGCAGGCATACAACCTGACTTTATTGTGGGAACCAGTGCTGGCAGTATCGTAGGTTCCATTTATGCTAGTGGTAAACCAGCGATTGAACTGCGTAATATTGCATTAAGCATGAAAGCAACTGACGTCCGCGACATCAAGCTGGACCGTAAAGGCTTTTTTGATGGCAAAAAAGTTGAAAATTATGTGAATTTACAGGTCGATCAGACACCTCTGCAAGCCATGAAAATCCCGATGTTTGTGGTAGCCACAGCTTTGAAAGAGGGTAAGCGGGTAGTCTTCAATTATGGTAATACCGGTCAGGCAGTACGTGCATCCGTTTCTATTCCAAGCATGTTTATTCCCACTGTCATCCAGAAAAAAGAATATGTGGATGGAGGGCTGGTCAGTCCGGTACCGGTCAAAGTGGCTCGTGAGTTGGGCGCTGATATTGTGATTGCTGTCGATATTCTGGCGCAGCCCATCCATACTGAAACCACCAATGTCTGGGGCTTATTCAACCAGAATATTAATATCATGCAGCAACGTCTAGCTTCTGAGGAACTGCAATACGCCGATGTAGTGATTCAACCAGACTTACGCGAAAAAGGTCATATCTTTGACGTGCGTGGCAGGGAGTTGACCATGGATGCTGGGATTGAGGCGGCTAAACTCAAGCTACCAGAAATTGCTCAGGTCTATCAGAAGCATAATTATAGTCAAGGTCATCAGATTCCATTGCTCTTGGCTCAGCAACAATAGTTTGTTCTAAGATTTTGAATAAAGTATTTATTTTTCAAATAGATGTATAAAGATATTCACCACTTTCCTCATATAGGTGAAAAGCAGTTCATTTTTGCTCATCGTTTTTAGAGATGAGCTCATGTTTTCTACCTATTTAAAGCCATTTAAAGCCCAAGTTTCAATGGGAAATAAATATTTGAATTATAAAGCTATAATGATTTTATGAGATTCTTTTAAGGCTATTTTTTGATTTTAACAAAATTATTCACAGACTTAAGTTAAACAACTGTTCAAAAGCTTAGAAGATCATGACAGAATAAAAATCGACAGATTAATAAATGTAAAAGCCATATGAATCACATCGAAATTGGCCAGCAAGTCACATTAGCTCAGTTTGAAAATACGATTTTTACTGTAACTAAAGTTCATCCCGATGGTTCTTTTACCGTTGAAACGATATTGCATGGCCAGCAGACTTTAAGTTATGAGAATGTGGCGCGAGAAATGTTGAGACAAGTGCCTGCTTAATTCGAGGTTATTTTTTGTTAATGCATGCAGTTTTCTTAAACCGAGTTCTGCATGCTTAATGGAAAATTTCTTCATTGCAGTGCATTGATTCAAGAAAATACTTTAGTGGATAAATTCCTGTTTATTTTATAGTTACTGAAAATAACTTTCTGATGATTTCTATGGATCCTCAGAGGAATATCTTTTTTTTTGTATGGAGAAAAATTTCATATCAAGAATTATGATGTTTTATTTGCCGAATTGAACATTTTATTTAGGCCAAAAACGCTATAATAATGGTCTATATCATTGTCATTCAAAGAGTTCAGAGAAAACGATGGCCCCTTTAGATCAAATTGCAACAGCATCGGATGACCAGTCAGAGTTAACGATGTCGGTCCTTATGACGCCAGATATGGCGAACTTTTCAGGAAATGTACATGGTGGAACAATTCTGAAATTATTGGACCAGGTTGCTTATGCTTGTGCGAGTCGCTATTCGGGTAGTTATGTCGTAACCCTGTCTGTAGACAAAGTAAATTTCAAAGAACCGATTCATGTGGGTGAGCTGGTGACTTTCCTGGCAAGTGTGAACCATGTAGGTCGTACTTCAATGGAAATTGGCATTCGTGTAGAAGCGCAAAATATTCAGAAACGTACTGTACGCCATACCAATAGTTGCTACTTCACGATGGTCGCTGTTGATGAAAATGGTAAGCCTAAACAGATTCCACCGCTGAATCTGGACAATGACTGGAAACGTTGCCGTTTTGAAGCAGCTGAACAACGTAAAGTTGCCCGTCTGCAGGAAAATCATCATCCTTCATGCAGTATCTATAAAAAATCAGCGCATAGCTAAGAACTAAACTTAATTTGCTTATTAAAAAGACCTTCAATGAGAGGTCTTTTTTTTGCCTATAAAATTCATTTAACTCTGGCTTAAGCTTCTTTTTTAATCTAATATGAAACGATACGTATCGTTTTGTTTTTTGGTTTTAAGCATGAGTGAAGAAGAAAAATGTTCACGGCGTCAGCACAGTATTCTGCAGGCGGTTTCGGATGCACTGGCAGAAGGTGAATATCATCAGCTAACCATTGAAGATGTGGCTGCACGGGCAGGGGTTGGCAAATCTACGATTTACCGCTGGTGGAAACATAAATCTGAACTGGTACTAGATGCTTTCAAGCAGCGCACAGCAGGGGTATTTGAACTGGATGCTTCACAAAGCTTGCGCAGCAATCTGGTTCAACAGCTAACTCTGCTGGTTCAGGCGCTTAATCATCCGGTAGGCCGAGCTTTGCTGGTCGTTATGGCCAATCATCGGGAGCTGGCTGCAGACTTTTTTCAGCAGTATCTATTACCACGTCGAAAACAAACCCACCAATTGATTCAACAGGCCATCGAGCGTGGGGAATTACGTGCGGATTATCCTTTTGATCTGATGCTGGACACCTTATACGGGCCGATTCATTACCAGATCATTTTCTTCAACCGCATGCCGGATGATCAATATATCCAGAATCTGGTAGATCTGGCCTTAAGCCCAGCTTTGATTTCTCCCTGAGTTTAGTCAGTTCTTAAATTTGTTTTTAAAAGTTGCGTGTTATGTCTGCTAGTCCTGAGCGCTTATGGAATCGCTCCTTTATTCTGTGTTTATTGAACAATCTGTTCCTGTTTGTCTATTACTTTGCCTTACTGACCATTCTGCCGGTTTATATCATGAAAGATCTGGGCGGATCAGTCAAAGAAGCAGGTTTGGCTTTGACCCTGTTCTTAGTTTCCTCCATCGCCATTCGACCTTTTTCTGGCATGATCATCGAGAAACTCGGCAAGAAATTGGCAATGCGCGGAGCCGGAGTTATTTTTGCCTTATTTTCCTTTAGTTATCTGCTGGTCGATAGCATGTGGTCATTATTGGCAGTGCGTTTCTTACATGGGATCTGGTTCAGCATACTGACGACGGTCACCGTTCCCGTTGCAAATGAGTTTATTCCGGAATCTCGTAAGGGTGAGGGCATGGGCTATTTTGTCATGTCGACTAATCTGGGTGTGGTATTTGGTCCATTACTGGCCTTAACCGTAGTTCAGTTCACCAGCTTTAAAGTGCTGTTTGGCTTGCTTGCCGTGATTATCTCTATCGGCTTGATCTTTTCCTTCATGCTGAAAATTACCGAATTAGTAAAACCTCAAGCTACAGTGGTCGAAAAATCAAAATTCAGCCTGCATGACATTATTGAAGTCAAAGTGCTGGCGGTGAGTTTTGTGGCACTGCTCACGGCTTTTGCTTACTCCAGTATCATGAGTTTTATCACGCCCTTTAGTGAAACCAAGCAACTACTGGCTTATACCGGCATCTTCTTTATTGTTTTTGCGGCCTCAATGTTGTTGGTACGGCCTTGGGTGGGCAAAATTTACGACCGTAAAGGACCAAGTGCAGTTATCTATCCTTCCTTTATTTTCTTTGCGATTGGCATGATGATTGTCAGTGTCATGTCCAGCCAATGGACTATGTGGTTGTCTGCGGTATTTATCGGAATTGGTTACGGTTCATTATTTCCATGTTTACAAACTCTAGCGATTCAATCTGTCGAAAAACAGCGTATGGGCCATGCAATTTCTACCTTTTTTACCCTGTTTGATATTGG
Organism: Acinetobacter sp. YH12249; assembly: GCF_013417475.1. Lineage (NCBI taxonomy): Bacteria > Pseudomonadati > Pseudomonadota > Gammaproteobacteria > Moraxellales > Moraxellaceae > Acinetobacter > Acinetobacter sp. YH12249. Next base: position 51,188 of record NZ_VPDX01000003.1, read on the forward strand.
ACTGGCAGTGGGTTCAGTAGTGATGGGTATGATCATTGCGCAATACGGTTTTGAAAAGACCTATATGTTCTGTGCAGTGATGGTGATTTTCACTTTATTGATCTACCGTCAATATGTGGCCAGGAAGCGACCTTCGATTTCAGCATCCTTACCGGAAGAATAAAATGGAATTAAGACATTTACGCTATTTTGTTACAGTGGCTGAAGAGCTGAATTTCACTCGGGCAGCTGAAAAACTGAATACTGTTCAGCCTTCACTCAGTCAGCAGATTAAGGATCTGGAGCGTGAAGTAGATGCGCAATTGCTGGAGCGGAATAACCGCAAGGTTGAGCTGACCGAGGCTGGACAGGCTTTTCTAAAGGAAGCTCTGTTGAGCTTAGAACATGCGGAACGTGCCGTGCAGGCAGCCCGTCAGATCGCCCATGCACATAAGGGTCAGCTGAATATCGGCTTCGTACCGGTCGCGGAAATGAAAATTTTTCCTTATATCATGCCGAATATCCGTGCACATTTTCCTGAACTGAAAGCACTGTTTCATAGCCTGACCGATGCAGAACAGTTTAGCGCGCTGAGACAGGGCAGTATTGATATTGCCTTTACCCGCTACCGAGATCAGTCGGATGAGTTTGAGTCCGTTCAGATTTTTGATGAGCCACTGACGCTGATTGTGCCGAAAAATTCTCCGGTCGCAGAAATGCCCTATGTCAGCATCAAGAAGTTTGAAAATCAGGACTTTGTGATTAGTGATGAACAAGCCTCACCACAGCTGCATAAGATTATTGATGATTTCTTTAGGCAGTCGAAACTGAACGTGAATGTGGTGCAGTATTCCACCAATATTCTGCTGAATGTCAATCTGGTCGGCATGGGGGTTGGCTGGAGTCTGGTACCAGCCTATGTGATTCCTTTACTCGGCGATAATATTGTGGTGAAGAAAACGCTGGAACCTTTACCGATGATTGCTCTCTATGTCAGTTACCGTAAAAATAACCAGCATCCTGCGATTGAACTGATTCTGAAAGTGCTTAAAGAAAAGTTTTGTGTAGACCTTTTTAAGTAAATTATTGATCTTCCATAAATGAAATGTGCTACAGAAATGATCTGTAGCACATGCTTTTTAATCGCAGAGGAAAATCGCTTTATACTGAAATTCAAAAAATAAGAAATCGGTTGAAGCAGAATGATGAAGCTCTATAACAACCCTCAGTCACGCGGCATGACCTTGCTGCCTATCCTTAAAGAACTACAGATTGAAGACCAGCTTGAGCAGGTGGAAGTTCCTTTTAAAGATATGCATCAACCTGAATATCTTCAGATCAATCCGATGGGTAAAGTTCCCTGTCTGGTTGATCAAGGCGTCGTAATTTCAGAAATGGCGGCTATTATCATCTATCTGGCAGATAAGTATCAGGACAAAGGATTGGCACCCGCTTTAGATGATCCCAAGCGTGGTACTTATTTAAAATGGATTTTCTTCTGTCATGGGCCACTGACTGAATATATTGATGTAAAAAATTTACAAGTATCTCAAGAACAGATTGAAAAGGTCCGAACCAGTTTAAGTTTTGGTAACGAAGCCGCGGTATTTGATTTTTTTAAACGAGGTTTGTCGCAGGCTAAGCCTTATCTTTTAGGTGAAAAAGTTTCTGCTGCAGATCTATATGTGGCCTATTGTCTGATCTTCGCAATTAGTACCAAAATTTTGCCGCCGTTGGAAGAATTTAAACCTTTCCTACAGCAAATGGCACGTCGTGATTCTCTCAAAGATATTTCATGGTTTGAGCAATACCGAACTTAGCTTCTATGTTCATCTATAAATAAAAACCACGCCGTAGCGTGGTTTTTTTGACTGAGGTCAATTATTTGACATGGAGCTTGTTAAATAGCGCCTGACTTGTGCTTTCTATAGATTGAGGAATCGCTAAGGCTGCCACGAAGCGGTCTGGACGCAGGATGACGATAGAGTCCTTGGTCTTGCCGAACCAGGTACGAATGTCCGTACCGATATCACCAATGGTGATCACATCTTCGTATTGCTTACGATGTTGATTAGACAATTGAACTGTAGGAATAACCTGGATAAATTTTACGCCAAGTTTTTTCCACTGTTGTATCGTTTGCTTGCTTAAGCCCCATTTCGGATCCACCCCCCAGGCAATGATGGCAAAGTCATTGCCAATCACTTCATCCAGCAATACAGTTTCATCAGACTCCAGTTTCACCTGCGGCTGAATGAACATCTTGCCGACTGGAGAGTCTTTCTGAGTATTGGCCAGCAGGGCACCATCATGATACTTCGGCATAGGCTTAAAGCGCATTTCCAGCAGGTACTGTTTGATTGGCTTGATATAGTTCAATGCGTAAGCAATACCGTCACGAACAAAGCCTTGCCATTTTTTTGGTGGAGCAAGGACGTGGCCTGCCATGACTGAAAGATCGATCATCGCCTTGGCATGATCCTTACGTTCTACTTGGTAAGAGTCCAGTAATTCATGGCTTGCTTTACCCTGGATCACCAATGCAACTTTCCAGGCCAGGTTAAAGGCATCACGCATACCGCTGTTATAGCCTTGGCCTTGCCATACCGGCATGATGTGTGCAGCATCACCAGCAAGCAGAATACGGTCAGCACGGAACTTATCTGCAATACGTGCATTGTGGGTATAGACACGTTGACGAATCACTTCGATTCCATCGGTATTCGGTAAAACTTTAGATAGTAGTTTGGCAATATTTTCTGGTTTGCTGAGTTCTTCCTGAGTTTCGCCTGGCATGACCATGAATTCGAAGCGGCGAATGCCATGCGGCAGGGCAGCTGATACATAAGGACGCACCGGGTCACAGCATAGATAAATATGTGGGGTTGCCAATGGGTCATTATCGATATCAATCACGATCCACTGGTTTGGCGCAGTTTCACCTTCGAATGGAATGTTGAGGGTACGGCGTACATAAGAGTTTCCACCATCACAGGCAATCAGGTATTGCGCACGAATGGTTTCTAAGCTGCCATTTTTAGTCTGAACATTTAAAGTTACACCCTCAGCATCCTGGCTGAAATGTGTCAGATGGCGAGAGAAAAGTACTTCAGTTTTTTTATATTGTTTGAGGCCTTCTAGCAGAACGTTATCTACTTGTGGCTGAATGAAAGCATTACGGCGGGAGAAACCAAATTCACGAGTCAGTGGCTGAATGTCTGCGAAGCAACGGCCTTTGGGTGTCAGGAAGCGCATGGCATGATTCGGGGTAGTATGCGGCAAGACCTGATCAACCAGTCCCAAAGATTGAATGGTACGCAAGGATTCATCATCAATGCCGATGGCACGCGGATAATCGATCAGACTATCTAGCTGTTCAACTACGGTGACTTGTATACCCTGTTTGCTTAAATAGTTGGCAATCGTTAAGCCTACTGGGCCAGCCCCCAAAATCGCCACTTCAGTGGTGTAATCTGTATTGCTCATCGCGAATGTCCATTCCATCAATTCAGAATTGAGACTATTAAGGAACAATCAATAGCGCTAAACAAGCTAGTCCATAGTAGGTCATGTCTATCAAAAAGATTTGGTTGAAAAGATTTTTATTTTAATAAATTATTGATAATAAATAATAATGTTTAAATTTATTCATAAGATGAATGAATCCTATGATCATTTCTGGCTATAGTGAATAGCCTATAACGGATAAAAAAGCTGAATCACGCAGTTGCATGATTCAGCCTTAGTCTACATCCGGCAGCATAGGTCAAACCTACTGGAGATTTACTGCACGAGATGTTGCTTTAAACCTGATTAACGAGTCGATGTCGACTTAGTCGTTTTTTTACCATCTTTGTCTTCTGTAGCAGCTTCAGACGCAGCAGGCTGGTCAGCAGGTCCAGCTGTGGTTACATTTGGATTTGGGTTATTCGTTGCAGGAAGTTCCTGAGTTGTCACAGTGACTTTCTGTTCCTCAGTGGTCTTCGTGTCAGTGGTGTTGTTTGCTGCAAAACTGGTAGCTGCGGCTGCAGTAAGCGTTGTTGCAAGTAAGATTTGTGCATATTTCATGTTGAGCATCCTTTTTATTACATTTATAAACTGCCGAATGACCATCACATCAATCCGGCAGGAATTCATCCTAAGCATGAAAATTTTATGGAGCAAAGCAATTAACAAAAGCCGCACGAAGCTGTTAACCAAGCAAATACAATCATTGGAAATTTGTTTTCTTCTGTTAAATGTATAGGAAATTGTTAGCTGGAAATGTGTGTAAATATTTCAAATATAGCGTTTAAGTGAACTAGTTAACGGTTAAAAAGTACTTACTACAGACTGTTATTTTTATTTGAACCGAGATAAATAGAATCTAATCATCCAAGAATGAACATTTTTGCAAGAGTCCAGTGTTCTATAATAGTCAGGTTTACTCATTCTAATTCTATCTTTGAGAGAGAATCAATTTTGAAAGTTCTTGCCGCTCAGCAGCCTATTCCTGTACACATCATTTCCGGATTCTTGGGTGCTGGTAAAACCACTTTATTAAAATATTTACTGAGCCAGAAACCGGAGCAAGAAGTCTGGGCTGTGCTGATGAATGAGTTTGGTCAGATTGGCGTCGACCAGCAATTACTGCCTCAGGATCAGGGCTATGCAGTGAAAGAATTGCTGGGCGGCTGTTTATGTTGTAGCAGTCAGTTGCCAATGCAGATTGCTTTATCCCGGCTATTGTCAGAAACCAAACCGGACCGGCTATTTATTGAACCTACAGGACTCGGACATCCCGGGCAACTGCTGGAACAGCTCACCGAACCGCATTGGCAGAGTCATTTGAAAATGCAGGCTCTGGTCACGGTAGTCGATGGTTCACGTTTACATGATCGGGACTGGACGCATCAGAACCTGTATGCGGATCAGCTGAAAGTTGCCAATATCGTGGTTATTTCCCATGCTGATTTGATGACTGAAACTGATCATGCTGCTTTAACTGAACTCAAGTCTGAGTATCAGCCATATGCCCAGCACTGGCTGATGATAGAAAACGGACAGCTGGATATTGAGCAAATCAAACAGGATTATCAGGGTGCTTCACGTCAGATTCAGCCACTGCTCAAGCAACAGCGCCAAGTGTTGGGAGAGGTGCCGGCTGTCGTACATCAGTTGCCTTATCATTATGTTGAAAGTGCACAAGGCTATCAGGTGGCAGGTTGGAAATTGCCAAAACGCTGGCAGTTTGATTTTTATGATCTGCTGGATCTGCTTTGTGAGCAGCAGGATTGGCTCAGAATCAAAGGGATTTTTAATACCAATCAGGGCTGGAAAAGCTTTAATTTCAATCCTGATCAGTTTAATTATCAGTCTGCCGAAGAAGGCATTGATAACCGGGTAGAAGTGATTTACCAGACCTCACGTGACTGGCTGGAATTTGAAACCGCCTTAATGCAATGCCGGATTGTTCAGGAAAAATAACTTCGAATCTGCGTGTTGAAAATAGCTGGATAAGATGAAATCTGTTCAGCAAAAATGCAATAAATCTTATATGCTAGGCGCCAAATTTGAGGATTGTATTATGGCGTTAAAAGCGACAATTTATAAGGCAGATTTGAACGTTGCCGATATGGATACCCATCGTTATGAAGACTATCAGTTGACGATGGCGCTGCATCCTTCGGAAACCATTGAACGTCTGATGGTACGTGTTTTGGCTTATGCACGTTTTGCTGGCGAGGCGCTTGAATTTACCAAGGATCTGTTTGAGACTGATGAGCCAGCGCTGTGGGAAAAAGACCTGACTGGCCAATTATTGAAATGGATCGAAGTGGGTTGTCCTGACGAAGATAAAGTCAAAAAAGCCAGCGCACGTTGCAAACAGGTCGCAGTAGTTGTTTATGGTTCTTCAGTTGATGAATGGTATAAACGTAATTCCAAACTGAAAACGCTGTCGAATGTTGAGGTCTGGAAAATCTCGACCGCCAGCACTGAAGCGGTACAACAGTTATGTGAACGTACCATGCAGCTGCAACTGAATGTCATGGATGGCGAATGGACCTTGATCGGTGATCAGGCCCAAGCTGTAATTGAATGGGAACAGTTACAATAACAGCCAATAAGGATGCAAGTCTCGGCTTGTATCCTGATTCAGAAATTGCGTATACCTGACAATAATAAAAATGAAACAGGGATAAATATATGCATCCGGATCTTTATCGTTTGCTCATTGCCCTCGGTATTGGTGCAATTATTGGTGCAGAACGCGAATATCGCAGTAAGTCTGCCGGTTTGCGGACTATGATCATGGTCAGTCTGAGTTCCTGCTTGTTCACGATTATGTCAATCAAAATTGGTCTGGATAGTCAGGATAGGATTGCAGCCAATATCCTTACTGGCTTGGGCTTTGTTGGTGCGGGAGTTATCTTTAAAGATGAAAACCGGATTTCAGGCATTACGACAGCGACAACCATCTGGATGACAGCAGCACTGGGCATGGCAGCTGGCGCGGGTTATGAATGGCTGAGTCTGTTTGCTACTTTTATTGTATTAATCGTGCTGATTTTTCTGATCTATGTCCAAGAGGGAATAGAAACTTTAAGTCAGGCACGAACCTACCGAATTATCTGTCCTTATCAACGTAAAACCTTAGAGCAATACGAAGAATTATTTAAAACTTATAATATGAAAGTCGTTCGCAGTGTGCAGCATAAAACGGAACACCGTATTAGTGGACGCTGGATTTTAATTGGCTCCGCCGAAAATCATAAAAAATTGACTAACTATTTACTGAATGATTCAAATATCCAGGAACTCAGCTTTTAATCCTTTAAGCCTCAAAGCTAAAGGAATTCTGTCTAATCCCGTTTATACTATGCGTATTTGCCAGAGAAAGGATATTGGTCATGACCAAAGAGCTAGAAATTATTGATTTGAAAGTGGGTGAAGGTAAAGAAGCGGTTAAGGGCGCGCTTATTACGACTCACTATACTGGCTGGCTAGAAGATGGCACCAAGTTTGACTCATCACTGGATCGTGGTAACTATTTTGAAACCGTGATTGGCACTGGCCGTGTGATCAAGGGCTGGGATCAAGGGATTATCGGTATGAAAGTGGGCGGTAAGCGTAAACTAATTGTGCCTGCTCATTTGGCTTATGGTGAACGTAAAATGGGGAATATCATCCCGGCCAATTCAAACCTGATTTTTGAAATCGAACTGTATGATGTTAAAACACGTGATTGATTCACTGAAATAAGCTTCATTCATTGTGATGAGTGAATGTTGAACGGGTGAAGTCATAGCTAGATGGACTTCATCCGATGAACTACAAAAAAAGCTTTGCACTCTCTGTTATTCGACGTAGATTATAAGAAGAATAAAGCACTTTTCAGGAAAATACTGTCTTTGCAAAACGTGATAAGGAACGTCTATTCTGTAATATTGATTTGGAGCATTAGCTGGATTCTATTAGTGACGATCCCAGTTTTCGCCCAGGCATCTCCTGACTCTTCCTCTGTCACACAGCACAGTCAACCGCATATTTCCGAAATTCACTTTACTGAAGATCATAGTAGCCAATTGCCCCAAAATTGGCAGTTTTATCCAAACCAGTTTATTACTGAACCAAGTTCCGTACTTACTCCGCAAGAGGTTCAATTACCCGCTTCATTTAAAGACCTGACCGGTTCAAATATTGGCTATGGAACCTTTATCGGACATTTCAAAATTCCATCAGAATTTATCGGACGTCGGATCGCCGTGCATATTCCGGCTGAATATGGTGCCTATCGAATCTATATCGATGGCAAATTTATTCTGCGTCATGGGGAAATTGCCAAAACAGCAGAAGAGCAGAGAAATGAAAGGGCTCCTCGAATCGGTTATTTTGTTCCTGAGAGTGAATATTTCACCATGAGTATTCAGGCTTCAAACTATACCCATCTGCATGGTGGGATTGAGCAGCCTATACGCATTGGAACAGCCGGAACTATTAACCGTCAGTATCAGCAGCTTATGATGAGCATCAGTATAGTCTGTGGACTGGTGCTTGGGGTGGGTTTTTTTACGATTCTTTTTTCAATGTTTAGGGGATCAACAGAACGCAATAGCAAAAGTATTTTTATCTTTGGCTTGTTCATTATTTTTCTGGCCCTGCATAACTTTTTTGCAGCGCCGTATGCCTATTCGATCGTGACTAAGCTCGGTTGGCTATGGGGAACACGCCTAGAATATCTGTTCACTTTCCTGGCGATTCTATTTTTCCTCAGTTATATGTACCTGTTTAATCAGCGCTATTTGCATCGATTTATTTATAGTGTTGCCGCAGGACTTTTACTACTGAACTGTGTCGTAACCCTGTTGACCGATCCGGAAAATTTTCAACGTCTGGCCTTGTATAGTGCGATTTTCGGGATAGTCGTGGTGGTCAATTTTATCTATGGCTTTTATCAGACTTTACATCATAAAGACAATTATTCGCGCTTGACTCTCTATGCGGTCATTTTTCTATGCCTGACCTTTATAAATGACTATTTATTGCTGATCAATGTGATTGAAAGTGTGCATCTGTCTTTTATCTCGACCAGTCTGTATGCCGTGATCATTATGTTTCAGCAGTCGCAAAATTATGCCCATCAAACCTATGCGACAGAGCAGTTGAATATGAATCTGAAAGAGTTAAATAATTCACTCGATCAGAAAGTCAAAGCACGTACCGAGCAATTACGTGAACTGAATGCCAAACTCGAACATCAGGTGAATATTGATGCTTTGACGGGTGCCTTTAACCGCCGTGCTTTAAATGACCAAATCCAGCAGCAGTTTTTATACTGTCAGCAACATCCACACAGTACACTGATTTTTGCCATGCTCGATGTCGACTATTTTAAAAACTACAATGATTATTATGGGCACTTAAAAGGAGATGAAATTTTACAGAATCTGGTCAAGGTCATTCAGACGGTACTCCCCGAATCCGCGTATTTAGCCCGTTATGGTGGAGAAGAATTTGCGATTCTACTTACTGATGTACCTGTCCAGGCAGCATTTCAATCTCTGGAAAAAGTCTTAATCAAGATTCGCGAACAGCAATTTGAACATTTAAATCGCACAGATGATAAATCCTATGTCACGGTCAGTATGGGCATTTCCTGGATGGATCAAACACATCCCTATCCAGATATTCATGCACTGATGAAAGCGGCAGATGTACAGTTATATGCGGCTAAGCAGGCAGGGCGAGATCAATTTAAAATGACATAAAAAAGTTTTAATTTTAAAAAGCGTATTTATATAAATGATAATTTTCTTCATTTTCCGATTGAGGATTCGGTGAGAAAAATCCATTTTTTTGATAATAACTTAAAGCCGTTTGAGTCGATTGGACTTTAATTTTATGAATATTTTTACGCACTAAGGATTTGTGCATCTGATCAAAAAGCTGAGTGCCAAAGCCGAGTCGCTGAAAACGTGCAGCCACATAGTGCATCAGGATTTCTCCTGTGTCACTGACCAGCAAAAAGCCGACAATCTGATCATTTAAAATATACACCCAGCAGTCGTTATAAAGCATTTCCACAATCAACTGGGCATGATTAAACTGTTCCAGCCAGCGCTGGATCACGCTGTCTTCACGTTGATGATCCAAAATACAGGATTGAATACTGTCGTGGATGACCTGAATTATTTGAGGTATATCTTGAATCTTCCCTTCACGAATCATAATTTTATTCATTTACTCGACCATAAAGAGGGACCTTTTATTTGAAGGAAAATGCTCAAAAAAACAAATACCAATCGTGTAGCTTTTTGAGTGCATTTGCTAAAGAACCAAGAGTTAATGATCAATTCTGTAGTGATTTGTCTGCTTTATTTATCCTGATCAATATTGGTCTTTTGAATTAATTCTAATTTTTAACAAGATTTTAGATTTTCATTTCAAATTAAATACTAGGAAATAGGGCTCAACCAAAGAAAAAATCCAAGAAGATCTAAAAAAATCCTCAAGTTTGCTGTACAAAAAATAGACTTGTGTTAAGTTGAAAGAAGATCGCCAAATCAAGAATTGGCAGACCGTGATAAAAATAAAATTAACCACACGAGATGATCAATGATTCTTAAATTCCTGATTTTTTCATGTCTAGCCCTGATAATTTATGCGATGTGGTTTATCGGCATGAAAATCTATAAAACCCAGCGTTATGTAAAAAGTAAACGTGTCAAAAAAGCGGACCCGATTTCCAGGAATGCTGAAGAGAATCAATCTGAGTCTCAGGAAACATTGCATGTGGTCGATGCCTATGAGCTGGAACTGTTTGATGATGTGGCGCAATTATTTTTCCAACATCAGGTTCAGATTCAGGATCGCAATGAAGCAGAGCAGTTACAGCAGGAATTGCTCCGTAAGATGCCGATGCATACCGGTACACAAATCCGTCAGATGGATTTAGGCGAATGGTCAATTTTCTGGAATTTTTATGACCAGTCACTGGAATATTATGTCGGCCGTTATGGGGTATTTTATGCCCATGTCGACCGTTTCGGCGAGGAACACCGTCAGGAAATCAGAACCGATATTCAACAGGCACGTTATGCTTAAGCAGCTAAATGCTTAAATGCTCTAGAAACTAAAATCAAGCTGCATATTTGAGTTGATGTAATTCGCTGAACTTGGTGAGCACTTCATCCCAGAGCTGTTCTGCGCCCTGACGGAAATAACCCATATGTCCCATATGCTTGAGTCCATAATCAGCTGCCTGAATATTGATATAATGCAACGGAGCCTGACGATAATGTTGCATAAAGGCTTGTCTGGATTCAGGTAAGGCCCAGGCATCATCAAGCGCGGCTACGGCATAAATAGGTGTTTTTACCGCCGCATAATGGGCATGCAGGTCTTTCAGTTCAGGATCGGCAAAGAAATAGGTCGGATTTTTACACCATTTGCGCCACTGACGATAAACATCACGTGGCAAGTCAGCGCCCATATTTAAACGGTTCCATGGCAAATAACCTGTCACTGCCACCATCGGTGGGAAAACAATATTCCAGATTACCTGAACCTTGATTCTTTCAGTTAAAGGCATATAACCATGCCAGCCAGCACCAGTGCCAAAGCAGTACATTGCTTCAATGCGATCATGATATTTGCTTAATCCCAAGGCCTGTCCGCCATAGGAATGGCCAATCATATAGATGTCCAGACCGGTTTGGCTGAGATAATCAATCGCAGCGCTGAGATCATATTGTCCCCAGTCCAGATAGGACATCTTAAAATTCTTTAACCGTTTAGGCGCAGAATTAGCCACCCCACGATAATCAAAAGTCAGTACCTGAAAACCTGCATGTGCTGCATAATCGGCAAAGCGCCGGTAAAAAGCTTGGGGAACACCTGTCGCACAGGCGATGACAATATTGGCTTTGGCATATTCACTGCGGTAAAGCTTGCCGGTTAAGGTATAGCCATCTTCTGCCAGAAACTGCACGGTTTCAACCTGAACTTTTCCTTGTTGCATACTGGATATCCTTATACGTGGATTGAATCAGGGGAGGTGAATCTATATTATTTTTAATCTGATCTAAGCCATGATGTCAAAACTCACGAGTCGTAAATGACATCTATGTTTACCTATATGGCATGTAATCGCCTCATACAAAAGGAAGGGCTGCCTCATGCTGATTGATTTTCATCAGGCACAATTACAGAAATTTATGGCTTTAGCGACTCAGGTTGAAGCTGAACCGGAACACTATTTACAGTTTGATTCCGTTTCTGATTTTTATAAGGCCAGCTGGTTAAAGAAATTTCCTGCGGGTACGGTCTGGTATGCTTCCGGCCTAGATGATGGGGCAGAAGAATTTCATGCGGTCATTGAGTATCGTGAAGTTCAGCTTTTACTCAGCTGTGGACCCTGTATATCTGCAAAAATTGCCTGGAAACATTGACCTCAATGCCAATTTTTCTCAATAAAAAAATAATGACAGCCGATGTAAAATTGACTTAAATAGCTTATCTTCTCTGTCAGATGATTCATTTGACTTAATTTGAGTCCATAACCCCTAATAAAAATAAGGAAAATAGATATGGCCCACCAGTTTACCGTAAATGCAATTATTCGCGGTGTTTCGATTGATGAGTTTAAACGTCTGGCAAATGACATCAGTTTGCATGAAGCGGTTTGTCATCGGATCCCTGCTCAAAATATGGAAATTCTGGTTTCAGAAAAGCAGGGACACCTGTATACCCTGAAACGTGCCTACAATCTGGATGTCAAAATCCCAGATATTGCCAAAAAACTGCTAAAAGATGCATTTCGCTTGCAACGTACCGATGTCAGCAATTTAGAAGAAATGACTTCTGTTGTGGAACTAGGTGCCAATCTGCCAATTGAAGCCAAATGTCAGCGTGCCGTTACAGGTGATGAACAGCAGATCCAGTTCCTGTTGAACTGGACGGTGAATGTGAAAGTGCCTTTGGTCGGTGGCATGCTGGAAAAACATGCCGAAGGTGAAATCCGTAAATTCAGTGAGATCGAGATCAGCATCGTGGAAGATGAGCTACGCAAGAATCTGAAGGCTTAAGCTCGTATTTTTACGCTTAGGAAAAGAGCCTGTGAGTCAGGCTCTTTTTTATTTTAGGCTGTTTTTTCAAATTTGCTGCGGTAAAGCAGGGCAGTAAATAGCGTCACTAGACAAACGGTCCAGATATAGTACAGGGCACCAATATTGCTATATAGGCTCAACCATTGTACCAGTGGCAAGGTGATTCCACCTGCAATCGCATAGGCCAGATTATAGGAAAATGAAATTCCGCTGAAACGGATTTGTGCCGGGAACATTTTCACCATGCTATAGGACACCATGCCCACGGTTCCTGAGCTCAGGCCTAGGAGCATATACAGCATGAATACGGTAGATGCTTCAACATTACCTAGACTGTGATAAAAAATCCCAGCCATTGCCGCGACAAAAATAGAGCCAAGCAAAATCACTTTACCTGCACCGAAACGGTCAGCCAGTACACCCGCAATAATGCAACCGAGCATTTGCATCAGGATCGCAGCACTTTGCATTTTGAATGCATCAGCACGTTCGAAGCCAAAACTGGCCACCAGCAGATTCGGCATCGCCAGAATCAAGACCACCACACAGCCGGTCAGGAACCAGGTAAATAACATCCCAATGCCTACAGCAGTTTTGTGGCTTAATAGTACCTGTTTGACTGGTAATTCTTTCGCCAGTTCTTTTTTCGCCTGCATGGCTTTAAAGACTGGAGTTTCTTTCAAATAACTGCGCAGGTACAGTGCCACAAAACCGAAAATCCCACCCAGAATGAAAGGAACGCGCCAAGCCCAGTCTTTGATTTCCGCTTCAGTGAACTGAAGTGAAATAAATAGCGACATTAGGGCACCAAGTAGAATCCCGAGCGATAGGCCGGCAGTCAGCAAACCATTGGCAATCCCAATTCGGCGTTCTGGCACATGCTCTGACACAAAGGTCCAGGCAGCCGGAATTTCACCGCCAATCGCAATACCTTGAATAACACGCATCAATAGCAGCAGTAATGGTGCAGCATAACCAATACTTTCAAAGGTTGGCATGATCCCGATCATGAGGGTCGGTAGCGCCATCAGCAAGATGGATAGACTGAATAGACGTTTACGACCGATCAGATCCCCAAAATGTGCCATCACCACACCACCGAGTGGGCGGAAGAAATAGCCTGCAGCAAAGATGCCATAGGTATTCAGCATGGCCCAAAATGGACTCAGGGTACTTGGAAAGAACAGTTCGGAAATTAGTTTGGCGTAGAACACATAAATGACAAAATCATAGAATTCCAGTGCGCCACCTAGGGACGATAGTCCGAGGGTGCGTTTATCAGCACGGCTCAGATAGGGTTGTGCATTCATGTGGTCGTTCCATTATTTAATATCCATGACTTGAATGCTGATTTTAAAGAAGGGTTATTTTCTTGAATAATCAATCTTTCTTTGTTTAATCTAAACTAAAAGTTATTAAAATTTGAACGAACGAAATTATTTGGAATATTTTGATTAATTATTTTCCTTTCAGGTGAAGTTTTTAAGGCAACCATAAGCTGGATTTCGACATACTACTTAAAACACAGCTTATCTTTTTTAGACGTATTTATTCATTTTAGTATGATGTTCATTCTGTAATTTTCTCTCTAAGATAGAGTTGGATGAAAAAAATACAGGATAGCGCGATGACAAATACCTTGGCGGTGGCGCAGCAAGGCGAGACCATTTTGACCTTAATTGCCAGTCCGGTCACACAAGCTGAATTTGACAATGACTGGTTGCGGCAATTTAATAGTGCCTTGATGGAAACCATGCAGCAACGTCAGGGTGTGGGCATTGCAGCACCGCAGGTTTATGTCTCTAAACGCATTATTATTGTCGCATCACGGCCCAATTTACGTTATCCAGACGCGCCGTATATGGAAGCTGTGACCATGATCAATCCGGAGATTATCAGTGCTTCAGCTACGCAAGTATTGGGTGAGGAAGGCTGTTTAAGTGTGCCCGAACAAAGAGGGAGAGTAGCTCGAGCAGAAGAGATTCAGGTACGTTATTTTACCTTAGAGGGAAATGAAGTGGTTCAGTCATTCAAGGGCTTTCCGGCACGAATTGTACAGCACGAAATTGATCACTTGAATGGAATTCTATTTGTAGAGAAGCTTGCAGAAGCATAATTACTTGGCTTGAATTGCGGTGCCATAAGCGAAGACTTCAACCATACCACCTTGCATGCCAAGTTCAGTCGTACTGAGACGGATTCCCATAATCTGGTCAGCACCCATTTTTTCTGCTTCCAGTTTTAACCGTACTATAGCTTCACGTCGTGCCCGTTCAACGACACTCTCATAACTGGTCAAACGACCACCTAACATGTTTTGCACATTAGCAATCGCATATTTAAAGTAATCATGTGAAATGACCACATTGCTGCTGATCATATGACCGGGGAATGTAGATTCGTTAAAACGGCTATTAGTGACCCGGATATAAGCTAAACGCTGTTCCTGCTCATCCAGATATTGCAGATGCTTGCGCTCGTTATAGCGACCAAAACCGAAACCCACGCTGAACAGAATGGCAAAAATGACAATCTGTATAATCAATCCGTCCATGCATTAGTTCGCCTGTGGAAATGGATCAGGCAGTTTAGGCATGACTGGATCAGCGATGACTGCTGTGCCATAAACAAACAGTTCAGAAGCACCTTGGGCAATATTTGAGGTAGAAAAACGGATACCCACAATCGCATTGGCACCCATACTGCGAGCTTTTTCAATCATCCGGTTCATGGCTTCCTGACGGGATTCTTCCAGTAATTCGGTATAAGCGGTCAACTCGCCGCCGACAATATTTTTCAGGCCGGCCAGCAAATCACGTCCAACATGCTTACTGCGCACAGTACTGCCATAGACCACATCGATTTGCTGGCGAATGGTATGTCCCGGTACAGATTCCAGATTGCTGAGTAACATTCATATCCCTAAATTAGAAAAAATACTTTGATTATTATTACACTTAAAATAGATAGTTTAGTCATTATAAATTTCTTCAGATGACTCAGGCAGCTGGGGTAAATACTTTGTTTGGATCACCCCTTGAGCTGACCAATAGGGAAGTTCAAGTTCAGTAATACCTTCTGCATAAGAAGCCAATTCATACAATGGATAGACAAATACAATTCCATTGGCATTGAAATAGAAATTATCACTTACTTCAAATGCATTTTGCTCAATATGATGTTGTTCAAGCCACTCACGATTATGTTCGTAAAGTTCAGTTTTGAGTTTTTCTTTGCTTGCAGGTGCCAAAATATCATTTAGGCTTAAACGCTGCTTGGTATTGAGATCAAAAATAACGTAGTCACTATGATGCATACCATGTGCAGCGCCTGCTGGGTAATATTCGGAAAAGTATGTAAAGTTTGCGATATTGTAATGCTGACCGATATAACGTACAGCAGTGGTACTGTAGTTGGTTGATGGCATTTCAGGATCAAGAGTGACCTCTACAGCAGGTGATTTGTCGAAAGCTTCAGCATGGTCTTTTTGTAAACGCTCCAAAAAATATTGGTTTAACCAATTTACATTCGTTTTCACTGTTTGCAGATGATATTTAGTGCAACTGGCAAACTCATCCTCACTGGCTGGATGGCATACTTCATTTTTACTGAGCTGTACACGTTCAGTTTTAGCCTTAATCAACGGTAAGCTTTCTTTTTCAGCGACGGTTTCCGCTGTTGGTTCAGGTTTTGAATCTACTGTATTTTTTTGTTGGCATGCGGTTAAGAAAATTGAACTTACCAAGGCAGATAACAATATTTTTTTCATCGATTTACATTTTATAAAGTGTTAAGTCTCATCCAATTGAGTATACAGATTTCTTGATTCAATAAAATATATCGGCTATTGGACCAACGTATAAAAAAAGCCCACCGAAGTGAGCTTTTCTGAAAAAGAGGTTGAGCTTATTTTGCCTGTTCCACACGACGCTGTTCGGTCACAGATGGGCGATACGGCACAGTGTCTGAGGTGTTAACTTTCAAACCACCACCAAGGCTCTTGTACAGTTCAACCTGGCTGTTCAGATTCGCCTGTTCAAGTAATAACAAACCTTGTTCTGCTGCATATGAAGCACGTTGTGCATCCAGTACAGTCAGATAGCTGTCAATACCGGCACGGAAACGTGCTAGAGACAGGCGGTAAGTCGTGTTAGTCGCATCAACCAGACGGCGTTGAGCAGCAATACGGTCACCAATATTCTGACGTACCGCCAGGGCATCATTCACTTCACGGAATGCAGTCTGAATGGATTTTTCATAATCTGACAGCGCAATTTGCTGATCTGTTTCAGAAATACGAATATTGGCCTGACGTGTACCCCAATCGAAAATTGGAATATCCAGACTTGGGCCTATAGACCACGCAAAACTGCCAGATTTGAACAGATCACCCAGATCCGCAGATGCAAAACCTGCAGAACTCGTCAGGCTGATGGTTGGGTACAGACGCGCACGGGCAGCACCAATATTGGCACCTGCAGCAGACAGACGATATTCAGCTGCACGTACATCCGGACGGTTAATCAGCAGATCACTTGGTAAACCTGCACCTAGTGCCGCATTAGAGGTAATGCGGGTAACACGTTGTGCCGGTAACAGGTTGGCCGGTACAGGTTGACCTACAAGTAGATTTAGCAGGTTTTGTGCCTGAGCCACCTGGGTGCGATAGTTGGCAACATCATTACGTGCAGTTTCAACAGAAATCTGTGCTTGACGTACTGGAAGTTCGCTATCGATTCCCACATCAAAACGTTTCTTGTTTAGGTTATAGGATTCAAGCTGGGCTTTCAGTGTTTGCTCAGCCAGTGCCAGATTGGCATTGGCAAATGAGTAACTGAGCCATGCTTGGGCTACCTGACCGATCAGGGAAATCTGAGTCGCATCACGCGCACTTTGAGTCGCCAGATAAGTATCTAAAGCATTGTCACGCAAGCTACGCACACGACCCCAGAAATCTAGCTCAAATGCAGTTACGCCTAGACCGACATTATAAGTCGTCACAGCGCCACGGCTTTGCGGGTTGTTACTGCCAGTATCCTGACGTAACACGCTGCCGCTCGCACCAATGGTTGGCAGACGGTCATTTTCAGAAATCTGATAAGCCTGTTGGGCACGCTGAATGTTTAATGCGGCAGTACGCAAATCACGGTTATTGGTCAATGCCAAGTCCAGTACCTGTAACAGGCGCTGGTCAGCAAAGAATTCTTTATAACCCTGTTCTGCTACAGAAGTACCTGAAGCATTGGTATAACTGCTTGGGATATTTGCCTCTGCAACGGGCTCTGGGCCACGCATGCTTTGACATGCAGTCAAAGCAAGCGCGAGGGCAGATACCGCAATGCTACGACCTGTAATAGACCATATATTTTGCATTACGACTAGTACTCCTGATTTTGTTGTTTTGGTTTGTATTTAAAGATACTTCGAATCCACACGTAGAATACAGGAATAAAGAAGATACCTAAAAGCGTCGAACTGATTACACCACCGAGGACACCGTAACCGACAGAGTGCTGGCTACCCGCACCGGCACCTGAAGCAAGTGCTAGTGGAAGTACACCAAAACCGAAGGCAAGGGTGGTCATGATAATTGGACGTAAACGCATTTTTGCCGCATGCAGGGTCGCATCAAACAACTCTTCGCCCTGTTCCTGCAGCTCTTTGGCGAACTCCACAATCAAGATTGCGTTTTTCGCAGAAAGACCAATTACGGCAATAATCGCTACCTGGAAGTAGATGTTATTCGACAGGTTCGGGTCTTTAAACAGAATCATACCGCCAAAGGTCAATAGTAATGCACCCACGATACCTAGTGGTACAACCAGAAGAACCGAGAATGGAATTGACCAGCTTTCATACAATGCAGCCAGACACAGGAACACGATCAACAGTGAAAGCGCGTACAAGAATGGTGCTTGTGCGCCAGACTCACGTTCTTCCAGAGACAGACCAGTCCATTCATAGTCGAAACCTTGCATGCCCATTTCAGGAAGCTTGGCAATGATTTCTTCCATTGCGCGCATTGCATCACCTGAGCTCACACCCGGTGCTGGTGTACCCTGAATGTTCATCGCAGATACGCCGTTATAGCGTTCCAGACGAGGCGAACCATAGGTCCATTCGCCGGTTGCGAATGCCGAGAACGGAACCATTTCGCCACGGTTGTTACGAACATACCACTGGTTCAGGTCTTCCGGCATCATACGAGAGCTGGCTTCACCCTGAACGTACACTTTTTTCACACGACCACGGTCAAGGAAGTCGTTAATGTAAGAACCACCCCACGCCATGCTCATGGTGCTGTTAATTTCAGAAATGCTGACACCTAAAGCACCGGCTTGTGCATGATCGACAATCACACGGTACTGCGGGTTATCTTCCTGACCATTTGGACGAACACCTGCAAGACGTTTGTCTTGTGCAGCCAGACCCAGAACAGTATTACGCGCTGCTAAAAGTTGCTCATGGCTTTGACCACTTGCTGCTTTTAACTGCATATTAAAGCCGGCAGATACACCCAGTTCAGGCATTGCTGGCAATTGTAATGGCATGATGTAAGACGCATCTTTCACAATCATGTTCAGTGCCATACCACGCTGGATAATTGCACCGACCTGTGATTCTGGTGTGGTACGTTCAGACCAGTCTTTCAGTTTGATAAATGCCAGACCAGCGTTTTGACCTACACCTGTGAATGAGAAACCAGCCACACTGAAGACAGATTGGACATGATCTTTTTCATTTTCCAGGAAGTAGCCTGTCATGGTATTGATGACTTTATCGGTACGTTCCAAGGTTGCATTTGGTGGCAACTGTACCAGCGTCATCACGACACCTTGGTCCTCATCAGGTAAGAATGAAGAAGGCAGTTTCTGGAAGATCAGCACAATAATCCCGATCACCACCGCATAGATGATACCGGAGAAAATCTTGTGGTGGGTCATACGATTGACACCGCCCTGATATTTCACAGAAACACGGTCAAAGCTATGGTTAAACCAGCGGAAGAAACGCGCAGCCGGGTTGTTGCTTTGCGGCTTGTTCGGATCATGCTGTTTCAGAATGGTCGCACACAGGGCAGGGGTAAAGGTTAAGGCCACCACCAGAGACAGAACCATTGCTGTGACCAGCGTGATTGAGAACTGGCGATAGATAACCCCTGTAGAACCACCAAAGAATGCCATTGGTACGAATACTGCAGACAGTACAGAGGTAATACCGATCAGCGCACCAGAGATCTGTTTCATCGACTTTGCAGTCGCGCTCACAGGATCAAGATGCTCTTCAGCCATGACACGTTCAACGTTTTCGACCACAACGATCGCATCATCGACCAGCAGACCAATCGCCAGTACCATCGCAAACATGGTCAAGGTGTTGATCGAGAAGCCGAAGATATTAATGATTGCAAAAGTACCTAATACAACCACTGGAACGGCCATGGTTGGAATAATCGTTGCACGCCAGTTCTGCAAGAACAGGAACATCACGATGAAGACCAGAATGACCGCTTCGATTAGGGTATGAACCACTGATTCAATCGATAACTGAATAAATGGTGTGGTATCAAATGCCAGTGTATCTACCATCCCTTGAGGATAGTTCGGACGTAACTGTTTTAAACGCTCTTCAACTGCTTCAGCGGTATCCAGCGCATTGGCACCGGTTGCAAGTTTAATCGCAACACCGCCAGCCGGTTTACCGTTGAATTTAGAATCAAACTGGTAGTTGTCTGCACCCAGTTCTACACGTGCGACATCACCCAGACGGACTTGTGCACCTGAAGTAGTATTTTTCAGGAAGATGTTTTCGAACTGTTCAGGTGTTTGCAGCAGACTTTGCGCATTCACCGTCGCATTCAGCACCTGACCTTCAATCTGTGGCGCACCACCTAATTGACCGACAGCCACCTGAGCGTTCTGGGTACGGATTGCCTGAGCCACATCACTTGGAGTCACTTGCAGACTAGCCATTTTGGCTGGATCCAGCCAGATACGCATTGCATAAGAACCACCAAAGACCTGAACTTCACCAACCCCGGCCACACGGCTTAAAGGTTCAGAAATATTTGAGTTCACATAGTCTTTAATGTCATCTGCAGTCAGGCTGCCATCAGGCGAATAGAAAGCTAATACCTGAAGGAAGCTGGCACCAGATTTGGTAACACGTACACCCTGACGTTGTACATCATCAGGCAAAAGTGCAGTCGCTGACTGTAACTTGTTTTGTACCTGTACCTGTGCGATATCAGGATCGACACCCTGTTCAAAGTTTAAGGCGATGGATGCCTGACCGTTACCGGCACTGTTCGAAGAAATATAACGCAAGCCATCCAGACCGTTCATCTGCTGCTCGATGATCTGCGTTACTGTATTTTCTACAGTCGCTGCAGATGCACCCGGATAAGTCGCAGAAATGGTGACTGTCGGTGGCGCGATCGTCGGATATTGAGCAATTGGCATTTTGCTGATGGTCAAAATACCCGCCAGCATAATTACCAATGCAATCACCCATGCAAAAATCGGGCGATGGATAAAGAATTGAGCCATGAACCATTACTCCTTATGCATTTGCAGCAGGTTTTTGTTCAGGTTGTTTCTTTGCATCATCTGCCTTTTTTGCATCTGCTGCAGGTTGCTGTGCAGCTGGTTGAGCAGCACCTTGTGGGGCAGCCGCTTGAGGTTGATAAGGTTTAGGCACCACTTGCTGTTCAGGTTTTACCTTAGCAATACCGTCAACAATCACTTTATCACCCGGATTAAGACCTTCGGTTACGATCCAGTTGCTGCCTTGAGTCCCGACTGTCGTTACTGGACGTGGAGTCACTTTATTATCAGCACCCACCAGCATCGCCATGGCTTGACCAGTAGGCGTACGGGTTAACGCCGCTTGTGGAATCATGAAGGCATTTGGAATTTCACCCTGTACGATTTGCGCTGTGGCAAACATACCTGGCAGAAGTAAATGGTTCTTGTTCGGGAATACTGCACGTAAAGTCACAGTACCTGTTTCAGGGTTCACGCTGGCATCCGAGAATGCAAGGCGGCCTTCGACAGGGTAGATGCTGCCATCTTCAAGCTTTAACTTCACTTTGGTGTTGTTTGAGCTGTTGAGGTTGCCTTTACTTAGCTGTTGACGCAGGCGCAGCAATTCAGCACTGGATTGGTTGATATCTACATAGATTGGATCTAGACGCTGAATCGTAACCAGTGGTTCTGTCTGATTTGCAGTTACTAACGCACCCGCCGTAATCGAAGAACGGTTGGTTTGACCAGAAATCGGGGCACGTACGGTTGAATATCCCAGATTGATTTCAGCATTACGTAAAGTTGCACGGTTGGCATTCAAATCAGCTTCAGCCAGTTTGACCTGTGCTGCGATGTCATCGTATTCCTGTTTAGAAATGGCATTGGTACCGACCAGTTGACGGTAACGGCCTTCTTTAACACGCAATACACCTAAATTCGCTTCAGCACGGGCAATCGCTGCACGAGCATTATCGACAGTAGTACGGTTAGTGCTTGAATCGATTTCATAAAGCGCCTGACCTTCACGGACATAGCTACCCTCAGTGAATAAGCGTTTAAGCACCACACCACTAGCCTGTGGACGTACTTCAGAAATCTCAAATGCTGTTGTACGACCTGAGAGCTCTACAGACTGCTCGACACTTTGTGGCTGTGCAACAAGAATACCGACTTCAGTCGGTGGCATTTGCTGCTGAGCACCAGCTTGCTGGCCCTCTTTAGGATCTTTGCTACAACCAACAAGTGCAAGACTTGTTGCTAATGCGCAAGCAGTCAGGGCGGGTGCCCAAAGCTTTGCAGACATCATTGTTCCACCTCAATTGGATTCTTATCTAAATTTTTTTATTTGTGAGCCGTGCAATATCTGATCCAGACCATATACCACAACGAAATCCAAATAAAACTTATACTCCAGCCGGATATGACATCTGAAGGAAAATGTACGCCTAAGTAAACTCTTGAAATACCCATAATCAGCATCCATGCACCTGCACCCATCCAGATGATGGTATGTCGGGGATGTTGCCGATATATGAATATTGCCAGACAGCCGAGACAGGCTGCATAGACACTATGGGCACTCGGGAAGGAGCTTCCATAGCTTTCAACCAGATGAAAAGACTCTGCTGGTCGAGATCGGGCAATACTGAATTTTAAAAGCCAGCCTAGGAGAATTCCTCCGATAATTCCGATACATATAAAAATTACGCTTGCATACTTTTTATACCACAGTAGAAAAATACACCATAGTGTGGATAAAAATAATACAAATGGCATGCCACCTATCACTGATAAGGACTGATTAATTTGATTTAAAAATTCTGTGCGATAGCCGCTAATCCATTCTATTGCAAGCACATCTAACTGGCTTAAAGTTGCAATATCAAGAAATAACACACTGAAAATTAAAAATAAAATTCCGACAATAAGTAACAAGTAATGCATGCCAAAAATCCTTGTCCTTTTAACCGTTATTCAACCGGTTAACTGTCTGCGCTAAAGTGTACTTGCCAGTACACTTTTTTTCAAGAGTGCGTATTTTATGCAAATTCCATTTTTTATTTATGGGATTTTGTACCTAAATGCCCAAATATTCTCGCAATTTTACAGTTTTGTGGATGTATGATTTTCGTCAATTTCAATGGTTTGCTTCGGCGGCCAGAAAAACTCACTTGGGCGAGTCAGGAAATGGGTCATGACCAGTTTGGCGAGCGGTTTCCACTGTTCGAAACGCACCCGTCGTGCGCGTAATGCCACAATAATGGTCAGGCTGAAACTTACAAAAAGGTTAGTCAGACCAATCAGCAGAACACCCAGGAAAGAGATGATAATGAGTCCAATATCTGGACCATTAATATTGATCAGTCCTTGGATAAAGTTGGCAGAGGCAAAGGCAATATGACGAATATCTAAAGGCAAGCCAAGAATGAAACCGATGGTACCCATACTGCCCAGCATAACCCCAAAAATAAAATTACCCGCCAGTGCACCCAGATTACGTTCAATATAATCGGCAAATCGATGCAGACGTTCTTGGCCCATCAGTTGTGACAGACGCACATGAGCTCTCAGACGAGGACCGACCTTCCGATACACTGCCATATTATCGAAATAACCGGCTAATAGGCCTGACAGGAACAAACATACTCCAGCCACTGCTGCATGAGGAATCGCCAAAGAAGTAAATGGATTCAGGTCATATAAGGTTTTGGCTGCTTTGGCATGCGTCATTAATGGCTCATGTAGGGCAAACTCCCACATCAAGGCAATCAGTGCTGCAACCGGAATTGCGATGGAAATATTCCCAAGAATTGCGACAAACTGGGTCCGAATGATATTCACAATCAGTGCAGCCAGTTCAGCAATCTGGGCGGTTTTCGAACCCTTACGCTGTTGTACGGTAGAAGCGAGTGCAGCTGCAGTCATCGCCGGCTGTTTGGTTGCAACGGTGAAGTGCAGCACATGAATGAGCATAAAACCGAGCGAATAGTTCATGCTATAGCTAAAGGCCTGCATTAAAGGTGCCATCGTGACACGCGCCATTAAGACTTTCAGCGAGGCCATAAAGGCAATGATAACACCGGCACCGGCTGCCGATTTATACATGGCCAGAAAGCCTTGCTTGTCGGTACTTACATAATGTTCACCGGTTTTACTGGCATTTTCAGTCACCTGTAAAGCCAAGAGTTCACTATTGGTGGTCAGTAAAGCACGCACACTACGTTCACTATAAATTGCTTCGGTAATATCGGCGATAAACAGACCAATGGACTGATAACGCAGGTCATCGTCGTCCAGCACCATATTCAGCAGGATTTCAATCCGTTCCAGACACTGTTCCAGTAAGGCCAGCATATAGGTCAGGCTGACACTGACCCCAATCCGTTTGGTAGAGCGGCGAATTTTGGCGACAACATCGTGACACTGCTCCAGCATGACCAGAGCTTGGGAAGCATCTGGCGGCGTAATCGCATCCACCAGTTCTACCGTGTTATAGCGTTTTTTATATTCCTGGATAAATTCAATGATCTCACGGTTTTGCACCAGAAAAGGTGATTCATATTCCATGAGCTCAGGCTGAGCATTAATAAATTCAGGATGCAGACCGATCCCACTCACCCGGTAGGACAGAATCGTTAGTGCTTTAATGATCTGATCTTTGATTCGGGTTTTTTCTACCTGATTAGAATGACCCTGATTTGCAACAGCAAAAAGTCGCTGCCAGTCTGCTTCATCAAAATAATCCAGCCAGTATTTATCGGTACGCAAATAGAAAATTTTGCGGAACAATTCCTGAAGCTGCAGATGATCTGGAATCACCGGCAGGATATGTGCCCCGATCCTCTGATTCAGCTGGTTCCAAAAACCATCTAGAGAAAGAATCCCAGTATCGGAAAACAGGCTGGCTTGTTTATAACGATTGATAACTCTTAAAGTGAAACTTTGTAAGGTTAGGACTGCATTGGGAGTGAGCAGTAAGGCCCGGATAAATGCATTAAATTTTGTTTCGATTTCTTCTGTATTTCTGCTGTCTTCTGGGCGTATACGTTCTACAAGTTGGATGAGCAAATTCTCATCCAGCACCGCCTGTGGTTGTTCAAGCTGGTGCTGCATGCTTTGAAAAATATCAAGAAAATTAATATGCATAGGCGAGGTAAGCGGCTATTGAATCCGGTGAAGAGCCAGTTTGGCCAGATTAACGAGGGCCTGACGATACTCTGAATCGGGTAGTGCATTCAAGGCTTGAATTGCAATTTCTGTTTCTTCAGTTGCACGCTGGCGACAATAATCCAAGGCGCCAGAATCATTTACGATCTTGATGACTTCTGCCAAATGATCTGTTCCGCCCGTTGCAATACTGCGACGGATAATTTCATGTGATTCACCTGTAGTATTCTTCATGGCAGCAATCAATGGCAGGGTCGGTTTGCCTTCCATCAGGTCATCACCGATGTTTTTACCTAGGGTTTCAGCATCAGATGTATAGTCCAGAATGTCATCAATAATCTGGAAAGCATTACCGAAGTGACCGGCGAATTTACGTAACGGTTCACGGAACTCAGTCTTGTCGGAAAGAATAGCGGCACCTTCGGTCGCCAGTTCAAACAGGCGAGAAGTCTTGCCATGAATAATGCTCAAATAGGTTTCTTCTGAGGTTTCTGGCTGATGTTGCGATTGCAGTTGCAGAACTTCGCCTTCGGCAATTTCGCAGGTACCCGTAGAGAAGTCTTTGAGCAGGGTCATATTGTTAAGGTCGACCAACAAATCAAAGGCACGCGAAATTAGGAAATCACCCACTAGCACAGCTGTCTGATTGTTCCAGGTCGCATTGGCAGTTGGACGGCCACGGCGTAAGCCTGACTCATCCACAACATCATCATGAACTAGAGTTGCCGTATGCAACATTTCGATAATGGCGGCCAGTTTGCGATGTTGTTCCAGTTCTACGGCACCACAGGCTTTTGCTGCCAACAGGCACATGATTGGGCGCATACGCTTGCCGCCAGCTTCAACCACATGCTTGCTGACCGCCATCACCAGCGCTACTTTTGAGGTAATTCCTTCGTTAATGAATGTGTCCATCGCAGCAAAGTCGTTAGCAACAGGAGCGAGAATATCTTGCTTAAAGTCGATGGCCATGTGAAAGAAAACCTCTAGTTTGGTAAATCGCAGCGGGTAGTTTAACAATTTATAACATGAGTGAAAGCTAAGAAAAGCACAAACTCCACTAAAAATCAGCTTTTTATAGCACTTCTTTGAGTTTAGCCTAAATTTTGACATTTAAAAAATGAACAATATCTTTCCGCTAAAGTTTTTTTCTAAACATTCTCAGGCAGCTGGAAAACTCGGAATTGAGCAGCGTTTTTTGGTCAGTATATCCGGTATTAATCTTTGATTTTGAATGAATAATTTAATGATTTATAGGCTTTGTAATGGAGTTCATGATTATTTCCTTAAAATGGCTTGTTGTTTCTTATAATATCCCTTAAAATCTTTGCCCTTGTATAACCCCCAGTGGCGCGCGTTTTAAGATCGATATATTCCTTTATCGGCACGTCGACACGGGCATGTTTGGAGTACATTATGTACGCAGTAATCCAAAGCGGTGGTAAACAGCACCGTGTAGTTGAGGGTGAAACCCTTAAAGTTGAATTATTGAAAGCTGAAACTGGTTCAACAATTACGTTTGATGACGTACTTATGCTTGTAAACGGTGATAGCATTCAAATCGGTGCTCCAGTTGTAGCTGGCGCTAAAGTAACTGCAGAAGTAGTTAGCCATGGTCGTCACGACAAAATCCGCATCATCAAAATGCGTCGTCGTAAGCACTACCGTAAACAACAAGGTCACCGTCAATGGTTCACTGAGTTGAAAATTACTGGTATCTCAGGCTAATTACTAGGAGTAAATAGACATGGCAACTAAAAAAGCCGGTGGTTCGACTAAGAACGGTCGTGATTCGAATCCTAAGATGTTAGGTGTTAAAGTTTACGGTGGCCAAACTGTAACTGCAGGTAACATCATCGTTCGTCAACGTGGTACTGAATTCCACGCTGGTCAAAACGTAGGTATGGGCCGTGACCATACATTATTTGCTACTGCTGATGGCGTAGTAAAATTCGAAGTGAAAGGTCAATTTGGCCGTCGCTACGTATCTGTTGAAGCATAATTTGCTGAAATAGAAAAAAGACCCACAGTTTCTGTGGGTTTTTTTATGCATGAAGATTTATCGGCTTATAAAGCTGTGACAGCGAATGTAAATATCACTATTGAATCTTCATCATGATGAATAAAAACAGGAATTCTGCATTAATAACAATACAAAACTTCTTATTTTCTATCATCTTAGTTCGAGAAATTGGTTTAATATGAGCCATTAGATAAATAGCAATATGCAAATACAAAAAGGTGAGATTATGAGTATGCTTCGTAAAACTGTATGTGCCATAACAATCGGTACGGCGACACTGGCACCTGTCATGAGCACGACTGTATTTGCCGCAACTGCAGCGACGGAGCAGCAAGCTACTGCGAATCTGGTGAAACAGCTCAGCAATATCCGTAGCTTAACTGCAAATTTTGAACAAACGACTAAAGTCACGAATCCGAAAGCGACCCAGAAAAAAGGCTTAACCGCCCAGCACATGAACCAGACCTTTAAAGGTGTGATGAAGGTGGCGCGTCCAGGTAAATTCTACTGGGAAACTTCTAGTCCATCTAAACAGACCATTGCCACTACAGGTAAAACCGTATGGATCTATGATCCAGACTTGCAGCAAGCAGTGCGTCAGAGTCTAGACGATCAAGTGGCAAATACACCGGCATTATTATTGTCCGGCAATACCAGCCAGATTATGCAATCTTATCGCGTAACTCAGCCGAATAAAGCTAAAACCTATTACACGCTTTATCCGAAAAATACCGATGGGGTGTTTGAAAGCCTGACTATTAGTTTTGGTGCGAACAAAGCGCCTAGCTTGATGATTTTGCAAGATTCCTTAGGTCAGACTACGAATATTAAATTTAGTAATGTAAAACTGAATACCACGATTCCGGCATCTACGTTTAACTTTACTCCGCCAAAGGGCACAGACATTATTGATCAGTAAGCATCAATACACCCTAAATAAAAAAGCAACCTCCGGGTTGCTTTTTTTTGTTCCTAATCGGGATGGATTTGGAGTCATTACAAGGTTGGCGTATATCTAGAAGTTCGGGTGTTTTAGAATAAACAAAAGTTGAGTCAATGAAATTGCAAAATTTTAGGAGCTCAGGATGAAAATCACTTTATATAAAATAGGCTGGATCGGTTGTATCTTATGTTTGAATCTGGGGTTATTTGCCTGTCAGCCTCAAACCTCTTCAGTCACTACATCCGCGCAATCAGAAGACACGGGGCAAATTCAGTCCAAAACAATTCCGGTTAAAGATGCTAATCAGGTCGTGTGTGAAATCGAAGGTTGTGTGCGTTTTGATTTGCAGACTGTAGATACCAATATCAACTGGATTGATCAGTATTTTATGGAGCGGATCCAGCGTACTGAGCCGGTCGCTTTTAGCAAAGTGACCAGTAATAAAATTAAAGCAAAGGATGAGCCGAAATTTATTGATCAGCGTTCCATTCAGGTGAGTTACCTGAATCAGCATGCTCATCTAGCTACTTTTATCTTCAAAACTACTCATCAGCCTGAACGTGCCCAGTCACAATCTCATAGTGAATATGTCAATCTAGATATAAAACAGAAGAAACGTCTAGCTCTTCATCAGGTTGTGCGCGGTAATACAGATGAAAAACTGAAACAGGCTCTATATCAAGCAAATAAAGACTGGCTAGATCGCTATCAAATCACCCAGCAGAAATTAGCATTGAGCGACAATTATTATTTTGACGGTCAGGGCTTGGTACTGGTTTATCCGGCAGGTGAGTTGAGTAAGCCAATCAGTGACATGGCAGAATTAAAAGTACCTTATACGGCATTAAGCGAGATCATCCGGCCCGAATATTTATCACTTTTGCCTCAAACAAGCCTTTAAATATTGCGCTAATAAACTCCAGCCGGTAGGTCAGTCACTGTATTTTTTGACGTTAAGAGCTTACACTATAGCCAGTTTTTTTCTTATCCAAAGATTGGCTATGATCGACCCGAAATTACTTAGAAATAATATTGAGGCTGTAAATTTAGCCTTGGCAAAACGTGGTGTTCAACTGAATGTTGAGGAGTGGGCATCATTAGAAGCTCGACGTAAAGAGATTCAATCCAAAACTGAATCCTTGCAAGCTGAGCGTAATGCCGGTGCCAAGCAAGTGGGTCAGATCAAAAAATCAGGTGGCGATGCCTCTGAAATTATGGCACGCATGTCTGCGATTGGTGATGAAATTAAGGCTGCTGAAGCTGCTCTGGCTGAACTGCAAGCTGAACTAGAAGAAAAATCACTGTCTATTCCAAACCTTCCAGATGAATCTGTACCTGAAGGTAAAGATGAAAATGACAATGTGGAAGTCCTGAAATGGGGGACACCACGCGAATTTGATTTTGAAATCAAAGACCATACTGACCTGGGCGAAATGATGGGCGGTCTGGAATTTGAAACTGCGACCAAACTGACCGGTTCACGTTTCAGCGTTCTGAAAGGTCCTTTAGCGCGTCTGCAACGTGCGATTACCCAGTTTATGCTGGATACGCATACCACTAAAAATGGCTATACCGAAGCCTATGTTCCTTATTTGGTGAATGCAGATTCTCTACGTGGTACTGGTCAATTACCAAAATTTGAAGAAGACCTGTTCAAGCTGCAAGGTGAGAAAGAATTCTACCTGATCCCTACGGCTGAAGTGCCTGTAACCAACTTCGTGCGTGATGAAATCATTGATGCTGACCGTCTGCCACTAAAATATGCAGCACATACCCCATGTTTCCGTAGTGAAGCTGGCTCTTATGGCCGTGATACCCGTGGTCTGATCCGTCAGCACCAGTTTGACAAAGTTGAGATGGTGCAGATTGTAAAACCTGAAGACTCTATGCAGGCACTGGAAGAGCTAACTGGTCATGCCGAAGGTATTTTGCAGGCATTAGGTCTGCCATACCGTAAAATCATTCTGTGTGGCGGTGATATGGGCTTTGGTGCATGCAAAACTTATGACCTTGAAGTCTGGGTGCCAAGTCAAAATACGTATCGTGAGATTTCATCTTGCTCAAATATGTGGGATTTCCAGGCACGCCGTATGAAAGCGCGTTACCGTGCTGACCAGAAAAAAACTGAATTCGTACATACGCTGAATGGTTCAGGTCTGGCTGTAGGTCGTACTTTACTGGCAGTGATGGAAAACTATCAACGTGCTGATGGTTCAATTGAGATCCCTGAAGTACTGCGTCCGTATATGGGTGGCGCAACTTACATCGACTAAATATCGGTGTATGCACCAAAATGTGCATGAAAATTGCTTAGACAGTCAGATTTAAAACTTTTTGAGGCATTTTGTGGATATCTTTCCAATCTCGTTAAAGTTGCAACAGCAACCTTGTCTGATTGTCGGTGGTGGACATATTGCATACCGTAAAGCGGTATTGCTACAGAAAGCAGGGGCAGTCATTTCGGTGGTTGCCCCTGAGATCGAAGCGAGTCTGCTTGAGATTGTTCAAGCGACCGCCGGTCAATATGTTCAGGCACCTTTCAATTCTGAAATTTCTCTACGTTCCTATCGTCTGGTGATTGCAGCGACCAATGATGCTGGAGTCAACCGTCAGGTGTTTGAAGACTGTGAAGCCGAAAATGTGCTGGTCAACAGTGTTGATGATCCGCCACATTGCCGTTTCATGGTTCCAGCAATTATCGACCGCTCACCACTGATTATTTCAGTAGCCAGTAACGGTACTTCACCGGTATTGTCTCGTCAGATCCGTACTCAGCTTGAAGCTACCATTCCGCATGGTATGGGTAAACTGGCTGAGTTCTCTGGTAAGTGGCGTAGTGCAGTTAAAGCCAAGATCACTAATCCCGAGGAACGCCGTATCTTCTGGGAAGACTTGTACGCCAGCCCTTTGAAAGAACAGGTATTTAATGACAATCTGACTGAAGCTGACCGTCTGATTGAACAAGCTTTAAATGAATGGCAAAAGCCAAAAGGTGAGGTTTATCTGGTCGGTGCTGGACCGGGTGATCCAGAGTTATTGACGCTAAAAGCCTTACGTTTGATGCAACAAGCCGATGTGGTGATCTATGACCGTTTGGTCTCTGCACCAATTATGGATCTCTGTCGCCGTGATGCAGAGAAGATCTATGTCGGTAAGGCGCGGTCTAATCATGCAGTGCCACAAGAAGGAATTAATGCCTTACTGGTGAAATATGCCAGCGAAGGCAAGCGCGTTTGTCGTCTAAAAGGCGGTGATCCGTTTATCTTTGGTCGTGGCGGTGAAGAGATTGAAGAGCTGTTTGCTGCTGGCGTGGCCTTTCAGGTCGTGCCTGGCATTACTGCAGCTTCAGGCTGTTCAGCTTATGCTGGTATTCCGCTCACTCATCGTGATTATGCGCAAAGCGTGCGTTTCCTGACAGGCCATTTAAAAGAGGGTTCACCAGAGCTGCCTTGGAATGAACTGGTCTATGAAAACCAGACACTGGTACTGTATATGGGACTGGTTGGACTGGAAAAAATCTGTGCACAATTGATTGAGCATGGTCAGCGTCCAGATATGCCTGTGGCCCTAGTCTCAAAAGGCACCACACCAGAGCAAAAAGTCGTGGTGGGAACGCTCCAAGATATTGCATCGAAAGTGAATGAGCACCATATTCAGGCACCAACCTTGACCATTATTGGTGAAGTGGTGCGTTTACGTGAAAAATTGAAGTGGTCCTAAACGGCCATTGGACTCCCAAAAGTAGAGAAAAGCTGTGATCCATGTTGTTTTATATGAACCTGAAATTCCTGCCAATACAGGTAATATTATTCGCCTATGCGCAAATACGGGAGCACAGTTACATTTGGTCAAGCCGCTTGGCTTTGAACTGGATGATAAAAAACTAAGACGTGCCGGTCTCGATTATCATGAATATGCCAATATGCAGATTTGGGAAAATATTGAAGACTGTCTGGCCGATCTGGCTACTAAGGGCGTAGGTGTGGATGCGGTTTATCCACTCACCACCAAAGGTTTTGAAACCCCGCATACCTCAGAGCTAAATCGTTCTGTAGCCTTGTTGATGGGGCCTGAAACTCGTGGCTTGCCAGAGCATGTCCGTATGATGTTCCCGAAAGAGCATTGGATTCGTCTGCCAATGGCAGAGAATTCACGCAGCTTAAACTTGTCTAATGCGACTGCTGTGATTGTCTATGAAGCATGGCGTCAGCAGGGTTTTAAACCGCTTTAAGTTTATCGTACCAATTTAAAAAGCTGCCTAAGGGCAGCTTTTTTATTTTATGTAACAGATGCGGGTACATATTAGGTCTTTCAGGTAATCTTGTAGATAAGCTCTTGAGAATGTAGAAAAAAGGAACAAGATGTGAAAAAAGGATGGTTTTTAGCAGGCTGTAGTACGTTGTTGCTGGCCAGCATGATGACACAGGCTCAAGAAGCGCCACAGCAATTAGTATCATTACAAGATACAGTTCAGCCCATTACTCAGGAAGAAATCCGCCAAGGGCTGGCAGCGATGCAACAGCGCTTGAATAGCCGCATTGAGCAGTGGGGTAAAACCCTTAGCCGTGATGATTTCGAGTGGACTTGGCGTGGACGTCAGATGAAACCTGCCAAACGTCAGGAAGTTTGCGATATTTTTCAGGGCGTGGTGAATGAAATGTATCAAATGGCAGTGAAAAACAAGGCTCGGCTCAGTCCGGAAGATCAGAAACTATTATCCAATCGTGATCAGTTTATTGAAAAATTGGGCTTTCAAAATAACCGGGTAAATACCCAGATGGGCTTCGATTGTCGTCTGCAATAAGCTCAGTCTATTATCCAAGAAAATAAAAAAGGCGCATAAAGCGCCTTTTTTAGGTATGAACAATATCGATTATTCAAACTCGTTATGTTGTGGAGCAGGGTGCTTAAAGCCCTTGGTTTTATAACCCAGGTACAAAATACCGAACATCGCCCACCATAAACCGTATTTCAGTGCAGTTTCTTCAATTTCCAGCCACATCGCAAAGATGCTGATAAAACCAAGCATCGGGATGACCACAAAGCTGAAAATATCTTTTGCAGTTTTAGTACGACCATCACGCAGTGCATAACGGGAAATCACTGACAGGTTCACGAATGTAAACGCAGTCAAGGCACCGAAGCTAATCATTGAAATCACGATATCCAGATCCATGAAGCCAGCAGTTAAGGCCACTGCACCTACAATCAGAATGTTGTAGTTTGGTGTATAGCTTTTCGGACTGATATGACCAAAGATTTTCTTGTTGATCACGCCATCACGGCCCATGACATACATCAGACGAGATACACCTGCATGAGCAGAGATACCAGACGCCATTACGGTAATGATCGCAAAAGTCAGAACATAAGACTGGAACAGTGAGCCGCCTACAAGAAGCAGAATTTCTGGCTGAGTTTCAGCAATATTCTTGAAGTAAGAACCCGGTGTAGAAGGGAAGTACAGCTGCATGAAATAAGTGCTGATAATGAAAATCACACCAGCGATTAAAGCAGTCAAGAAAATCGCTTTAGGCAAGGTGTTTTCAGTATCTTTGGTTTCTTCTGCCAGAGAACTTAAAGAGTCAAAACCAGTGAATGAGAAGCACAGTAAGGTCGCACCAGTAATCAGGGCGCCTACCGAAGTCAGTTCATTCCAGAACGGTTCAAGACTCCAAAGCTGGTAACGCTGTTCAGCTGTAATCGGACCATCAGCATTGAAACCGGCCTGCAGTTTGGTAAAGACCATCCAGGTAAAGATACCGATCACCAGTAACTGTACCAGTACGATCAAACTGTTAAAGTTTGCCACGAAGCGTGCACCGCGCAGGTTCACCCCGGTCATAAAGGCAGTCAGGACGATCACCCAAACCCAGTGGTTCACATCAGGAAACAGTGCTTCAAGATAGATCACTGCCAGGATGATGTTCACCATTGGTGATAACAGATAATCCAGCCAGGAAGACCAGCCCACCATGAAGCCAATATTCGGGTGAATCGATTTTTGGGCATAGGTATAGGCCGAACCCGAAGAAGGGTAGCGGCGAATCATGTGACCATAGCTGATCGATGTAAACAAAATTGCAATTAGGGCAATGATGTAAGAAGTAGGAACATGCAAATGACTTTCTTCAGATACCAAACCAAAAGTATCAAATAAGGTCATTGGTTGAATGTAAGCTAAACCAATAATAATGATGTGCCAGAGCCCTAGCGTTTTTTGCAGTTTAGCTGCCGATTGAGTCCCAGAGAAATTTGTCAACGGCGTTATCCTCTTAATCGTTGATCAAGGATCAGTCATATTTAATAAGGATCGTTTGAGACGAACGATCCCCCCTACAATTTTCTATAAAAGCGCGCCAATCTACTTTAAAATTACGGCTTTTACTAGCTATTTTTTGAATTTAGGCCTGCACGAAATGTGCCATTCGAAGCAAAAAACGGCGATTTCCTGCAAGATAAAAGCCCGATGTCTAAAAAAACATCAGGCTTAAATTTTTCGCTATATTGGCTTATTTTTCAGTAATTACCAAGCCTTTTTTAAGATAGATTTCAAATCTTCCAAACTGGCTTCTTTTGGGTTGTAAATGATGGAACCATCATTTAATGCTTTTTCAGCAACTTCATCCAGCTGTGCTTCAGAAATCTTACCTGTTTCACTTAATGTGCGCGGTAATTTGGTCAAGCTATAGATTCGATCACGCATGGTTAAAATTGTAGCAATGGTCTTGTCTGCACGTAAGTGTGCTGGTGTTTGTGCATAGATGTCTGCACCCGCCAATGGCAGCAGCAGCTCGGCAATCTTGTCGCCATTCACTTCCTTGTTGTATTCCAGTACATAAGGCAGGAACAGATTCATACATAGGCCATGCGGCAAATGCGCGACTGCACCTAGAGCATGTCCAAGGGAGTGCACCAGACCCACCATTGAATTGGAGAAGGCAATACCAGCCATGGTAGAGGCCTGAGCCAGCTCCAGACGACCTTGAGCATCAGTTGGGTTGTCGAGTACGTTAAACAGGTTGGCACTGACTTTTTTCACTGCAGCTGTGGCATAGGCATCGGAAATTGGATTGGCTGCCATACAGGTATAAGCTTCTACCGCATGAGTCATCGCATCCATGGCTGTCATGGCAGTTAGATGCGGTGGCAGGGTCTGAGTCATACGTGGATCCAGAATCGCTGCATGCGGCATCAGGTAGTAGGATGCAAATGGCATTTTCACATTCTTTTCAGTATCCGATACCACAGCAACCATCGTCACTTCAGAACCAGTTCCTGAAGTCGTAGGAATTACGAAAAATGGCTTCAGCGGTTTAGGCAGGTTATGCGCACCAGAATATTTGAGTAAGTCGTCACCACCTTCAGAGACCAAAATATTGGTCGCTTTTGAAGTATCAATCACTGAGCCACCACCCACGGCAATAATGGCATCGCAATCATGATCACGATAAAGCTGTGCTGCGCTGCGCACTGTACCTAAACTGGAGTCTGGCGGGACATCATCGAAAATCGCTGCAATTTTGGCATCGGTCGATTCAAAAGCAGCTTCAATCGGTGCCAGCAGGTTATTGGCACGTACACCTTTATCGGTAATGATCAATGGACGTTTGGCACCTAAAGTGGCCAGTTCAAAAGGAATGTGTTCTAACGCGGCATGACCAGCAATTACTTTGACTGGACAGAAAAATTCATAATAAGGTTTTGCCATGTTATACACTCCGTTTCAAATAAGATTGAGCGACTTTTAAGTAGATGCTGCTCGCTTCCATGATTTTATCTTTGAATCCCAGATTATTCGGGTATTCTTTTACTGCCAGTTGCGCCACCATTTTCGGCAAGATCAGCGCTTCCATTTTATTCAGGCAACGTACCAGACGGATCGCATAGGAAATATCACCATCGGCAACCATGCGGTCATTGGCAAAGGCCTGAGACGTGCTTTCCTGAAAGGAAAACACCAGAAAGGCATGATGCAGATGCTTAAAAGTAATGGTCAGGTTTGGCTTGATATTGCTTTCTTTGACCAGTTCCAGCTGATGTTGTTCCGTGACCCGGGCAACGAAGGCCGGGCCATGTGGAAAAACATTCATTGAAAGCCTAAAATTGGCGGGAAACTGGACAACTTCCTGTTTGATTTCTGGGTCTACCTGACTTGCCATGACCAGGCCACGGCCAATGATATCCATCATCAGTTTGACATAGGCAAGCTGCAAAGCGGGTTTTACGGATTTTGTCGCAATCACGTGATGATCCCTATCTTGATATTATTGGTTTAGAGTAATTACTCTAATTTATTTATTATTAAAATGCAAAGGCTTTATCTTTGCTCGACGTTCACCTGCTTAAAGTAACCGCTGCTGCTTAAAGTTTCAATAATTTCAACACACAAGTCATTAAACTTTGGCGGGTTGCTGACGAGGTCATTAATTCGCACCATTTCCAGGCCTGCATAGCCGCACGGGTTGATGGTATGGAAACCAGTCAGGTCGCAATCAATATTTAAAGATAAGCCATGATAGCTACGGCCTTTACGGATTTTAAAGCCGAGAGAACCAATTTTACGTTCATTCACATAGACGCCCGGAGCATCGGGTTTGGCATAGGCTTCAATCTCATGCTTTTTAAGTAGTTCAATCATCAGGTTTTCGGCATAAGACACCAATGTACGGACATTCCAGCCCAGACGGTTCAGGTCAAACATAAAGTATGCGACGAGTTGACCAGGACCATGCCAAGTGACTTGACCACCACGGTCGGTTTGAATGACAGGAATATCAGTTGGAATCAGGATATGTTCCGGTTTACCGGCCTGACCTTGGGTCAGTACATCATGGTGCTGCAAAATCCATAACTCATCAGGCGTATTTTCATCACGGTTTTCCGTGAAGCTTTTCATTTCCAGAAAACGGTCTTCGTAGGGAGTCAGGTTATTATATTGACGGATAATCAGGGAGGGTTTTTGAACCGCAGCTGTCACAGTGTGCGTCCTTAGAAAATTAAATCATACTGCAAATAATTATAATGATTTCAGCAATAGATAGGGGAGAGATTCGTAGTAATTGTTGGTGAGCTAGTCACACACATAAAAAACACGCCCGAAAGCGTGTTTTTTAATTTGCCAAGGTTGGAGCAGAATAATCTTAAAGTGCAGTCTTGATCAGTGGGCAAGCTGCAAGATCAGCATATAAGGCATGCACCTGTTCCAGTTCAAGGAAACGTAGCTGAGCAGTGATCGAATGATATTTACCAGTACGGGATGGAGTGATGCTTACGCTATCGCCATCAAAGTCAGGGAAATGCTTGGTAAAAATCTCAACGACTGCATCCAGCAGTTCTTCACCTGCCAGGCCAATGAGTTTGATTGGATAATCCATTGGAAAAACCCAAAGATCTTCGCGGAGTTCACGAGATGGTGTACGGTCTAACATGTAGTCCCCCTATTCGAAACGCCTGCATAGCGCAGGCGTTTGGGTGTATTGCAATACAAAATGGAGACGAGAGATGAAATTTCAAGTCTCCAAAATTGTATTAAATCTTAATCATTTTCCAGGAATGAACGCAGGTGTTCAGAACGGGAAGGGTGACGTAACTTACGCAGTGCTTTCGCTTCAATCTGACGGATACGTTCGCGGGTTACATCGAACTGTTTACCGACTTCTTCTAAAGTATGATCCGTTGGCATGTCGATACCGAAACGCATTTTCAGGACTTTCGCTTCACGTTCAGTCAGGTTTTCCAGTACTTCGCGAGTCGCTTCTTTCAAGCCTTCTGAAGTTGCAGCATCAACAGGAGAGGTGATGTTGCTGTCTTCAATGAAGTCACCCAAATGCGAATCTTCATCATCACCGATCGGTGTTTCCATCGAAATCGGTTCTTTAGCGATTTTCAGTACTTTACGAACCTTCACTTCATCCATTTCCAGACGTTCGCCCAGTTCTTCCGGAGTCGGTTCACGGCCCATTTCCTGAAGCAATTGACGAGATACACGGTTGATCTTGTTAATCGTTTCAATCATGTGCACTGGAATACGAATGGTACGTGCCTGATCCGCGATTGAACGGGTGATCGCCTGACGAATCCACCAGGTTGCATAAGTCGAGAACTTGTAACCACGACGGTATTCAAACTTGTCTACCGCTTTCATCAGACCGATGTTACCTTCCTGAATCAGATCCAGGAACTGCAGACCACGGTTGGTATATTTCTTCGCGATCGAAATTACCAGACGTAAGTTTGCTTCAACCATCTCTTTCTTGGCACGACGCGCTTTCGCTTCACCAACTGCCATACGTTTGGCAATGTCTTTGATGTCACGAACTTTAAGATCAAGGTCTTTTTCGATATCTGCAATTTTTTGCTGGAAGGCCAATACGTCAGGACGTACTTTTTCCAGATAAGCTTTCTGATCAGCAGGCGCTTTTGCAATTTGCTCATCTAACCAGGCTGGATTCGATTCCTGACCCGGGAAAGTGGTACGGAACTGGGTACGGTCCATACGGCCACGACGGACGGCATAACGCATCACTTCACGTTCTGCACCACGGATCTGGTCATGTGTGCCACGAATCATTTCAGAAATGATATCGAACAGACGCGGCGTGAACTTGAACATCATGAACACAGTAGCAAGCGCTTGAAGTGCTTCTTCTGCTTCTTTGCTGTTACGGCCGTGTTTTTCCAGTACCGCTTTGGTATTTTTCCAGGCATCAGAAAGTTCGGCAAAACGAACTTTGGCAATTTCTGGATCTGGGCCTGAGTCACCTTCAGAATCGTCATCGCTATCAGACTCTTCATCTTCCTCGTCATCATCCAGTTTTACATCTTTGGTTGACTTGGTCGTTGCTTCTTCGTCTTCTTCGATTTCAGCGACTTCTTCCAGGACTTCTGGAATTTCTTCATCTGATTCAGGGTCTAAATAACCTGACAGAATGTCAGCAAGGCGGCGTTCGCCAGCTTCATAATCTTTGTATTCTTGTAGTACAACTTCTACAGCATTCGGCCAGTAAGCAATAGAGTGAAGAACGTCTCGGATACCTTCTTCAATGCGTTTTGCAATGCTAATTTCGCCTTCACGCGTTAAAAGTTCAACGGTACCCATTTCACGCATGTACATACGTACAGGGTCAGTCGTACGACCTGGTTCGTTTTCTACAGATGCAAGTACAGCCGCAGCTTCTTCTTCTGCAACTTCATCAGCAGCTTCTGCAGTATCCTCGAACATTGCATCATCAGATTCAGGCGCACGATCATGGACAGGAATACCCACATCATTCAGCATTTGAATGATGTCTTCAATCTGTTCGCTTTCTGTGATGGAGTCCGGGAGATGATCGTTAACCTCAGCGAAGGTTAAGTAACCTTGTTCTTTGCCTCGGCTAATCAGAGCCGCTACTTGAGAAGTAGGGGAAGTCATATCGCTCATCTTTGCTTACTCTTCGTTGAATCTGTGGCAGTGAAAAACCGTGCATGATAGCACAATTCACCTGAAATAGTTTTGGAATTGATCAGTCAAGCATGATTTTATAAATATGTTTGAATAACAATTGAATATCGATATTGGGTCTAAGTTTATCTTTTCAAGTGTATTTCCCAATCTAATTTTAGAAACGTCCCTCATCCATGGGATAAAAAGCGTTCACTATCTAACCAGCTAATAAATACACAATTATGCTGTAGAAAAACAAGAGCTAACTAGTATAAACATACAAAATATATAAATAAAACTTGACAAGTTTTTAAAGGCAAGATAAATAGCGCCTAGACCCATTTACATTTTTCACTACGAGGTAGTTTTAGTGTCTTCGACAGATTTTGAACTAGATGATAGCTACGGTGATGATGATGTTAATTTCGATGAGGCATCGAGTAAGCTAAGTGCGAAAGAGTCGTTGGAAAAACGTCGTCTGATTGATGATCTGCTCTCGCAACGCCGCCTGGAACGCGAACTCAAAGATTTTGATTATGACTTCGACGATGATGACGACTTTGACGACGAAGATTAACGAATTCAGATTTAGCATAGCCTGAATAAATGCTATGCTAATCCTTTCGGTTTTCTAAGTTTGGATGTTAAATGAGTGCTTTAGATTTAGACCTGTTGAGTGAATATCTGGATGGCGACCAAAATGAGTATGGTCTGGATTTTGCGGCAACTCATGGTTTCTTATGTGCTATCGCAGTAGGCCCGCAATTTGACAAATGGATGGATGAACTTTTTGAAGGCAACCAGAAAAAAGTGCCTGCAGAAATCATCAATCAGGTTAAAGCATGGTTAGAGTCAATCCGTCAAAGCTTGGCCAATGAAGAAGGGATCACTTTCCCGTTTGAAATTGAAGAAGCAGATACCGAATCAAGTCTAGGTGACTGGAGCGTGGGCTTTGTAGATGCCATGTTCCTAAACGAAGAAGCCTGGTTTACAGAAGAATTTGAAGAACAGTTGGTCGATTTAACGCTGCCAATTATGGTATTCAGTGGCATCGATGAAGAAGATCCGCAAATGGAATCTTTCC
This sequence comes from Acinetobacter sp. YH12249, assembly GCF_013417475.1. Lineage (NCBI taxonomy): Bacteria > Pseudomonadati > Pseudomonadota > Gammaproteobacteria > Moraxellales > Moraxellaceae > Acinetobacter > Acinetobacter sp. YH12249. The sequence continues at coordinate 91,927 of NZ_VPDX01000003.1, forward strand.
GTCGCAATGGCCAATTAATGGATGAGCTTGCAGAAGAGATTCCAGAAAACTTGAATGAATTATATCTGATGTACCACACACCAGAATAAGTCATGCCCCGCCATGAAAAAGCACCGTCAGGTGCTTTTTTTAGCTCAGGTGTTTTGTACAACGTTTGGACTAGTGGATGATTTAATCTAAGGTTTATGATCAGCACCGGTACGCTTGCTCAAGCTGTAACGCGCATAGCCATTGTAGGCGATATGAAATAGCAAGGCATGTAAAGCAATACTTGCAGCTACCAGAAACGAATTTGGCCCGCGTCCTGTATAGGCCATCCTTCTATAGATTTCCTCCGTCTGCGGATGCAGCCAGATGACTATAAACAAAAAGATAAATCCGAAGGTCATGGCAATAATCGTGGAACCCCAGACCAGTCTGCTTTTCTCTTCCTGGGTGGGTAGTCGGAGTTCTTTTTTTACAAAGTACCGGGCGCTGAGAAAGGCGGAGGCAATCAGGGCAGGAATCAGCAGAATGGCGCCCAGATTGAACACGTAGATGAGTATGCCGACTATTAAGACCAGAGTCAGATAAACGGTGGCAAAATATTTAAGATAGTGCGACATCGTTTTAGCCTCCTTATGCTGAGGTCTCTTCAGGATGGACGATTTTTACGTTGATGTCTACGGTATAAAACCCAGCCCATGATGATCACGACAATCGCAATAATCACATAACTGACCTGACTGAAGATTTTGTGCATCAATTCCTGATTTTCACCAAAATAAAAACCGACACAGGCCAGGAACGTGGTCCAGATAACAGTACCTAGTCCACTATAGAACATGAATTTCCAGAAAGGCATATGGCTCATGCCAGCCGGGATACTGATGAGGGAACGTACTGCCGGAACCATCCGGCCAAAGAATACAATCCGGTGTCCATACTGCTCGAACCATTCCAGAGATTTTTTCACGTCTTCAGATTTGATAAACAAGAATTTTCCATATCGGTCTATGAATCTGAAAATACTGTCGTGGTTAAATTTATAGCCAATCCAATAGAGCAATGCCGCTGCCAATAACGAACCGATACTGCCTGCAATAATGACTCCAACCAGCAGTAATTCTCCTTGAGATGCGGAATAGCCGGCAGAAGGCATAATAATTTCAGAGGGGATCGGGGGAAAGACATTGTCAAGAAACATGAGCAAGGCAATGCCCCAGTAGCCCAGCTGTTCCATGACAGAAATAATCCATTCAGTCAGATTCATAAAATTGGCAAAATAAAAAATACTGCTTGTATCCTAAGCAGTATTTTTAAGAGGGTAAAGTTAAGTTATATAAATGGCCAAGTGCGGATTAACTATGGGTTAAGGTATAAATGTAAACTTTACGTAAGCTGTAAGCCAGGCAAACTGGCAGAGCACTGAGCAGTAAATAGTGTGCTGCTGTAGCCTCAATATGGTAGCCAATAAACAGGGCAAGAATGGCACCAATGATAGTTCCTAAGATCACAATAAACAGATGTGATTCTGCTTCTAGCTCATCTGTCAGTTGGGTAATACATTCCAGTTTTGTATTTTCTTTAGGTTGGAATCTAACAATATTATCTGGATCCCGAGCAAGTGAATTGGCCATTTTGTTTTCCTTTTCATTTAAAAAATTAATTAATAATGAAAGACTTATGGTAACAAAGTAATGTGATATAAAGACTATCAAGCTTAGCTGTAAAAATATGCTGTTCTTGGTAAGGGATTGGTAAGTTTTTTATTGCAGATGTAATGCTTATGTAAACAAAAAGCCCTCCGAAGAGGGCTTAGATATTTTTAGTTACAAAACTGGAATTAGAGACGTTTACGTTTTGCAGCCAGAATTTGCGATTGACGCATACGGAAACCTTCTTTTTGTTTCTCGGTAGTTTTATCGATGCAGTACACACAAGATACGCCGTGTTCATAACTTGGCAGCGCTGCCTCTTCAGGTGTTAATGGCCAGCCACACGCATGACATTTGGTATTTTGACCTTCTTCCACACCATGTGTAACTGCAGTACGGCCATCAAATACGAAACATTCACCTTCCCAAAGACTTTCTTCAGCTGGAGTTTCTTCTAGGTATTTCAGAATACCGCCTTTCAGGTGATACACCTCTTTAAAGCCTTCCTGAAGCAATAAAGAAGTTGATTTTTCACAACGAATACCACCGGTACAGAACATGGCAATTTTCTTATCCTTGTGCTGTTCCAGGTTCTTTTTCACATATTCAGGGAATTCACGGAAAGTTTCAGTTTTTGGATCGATTGCGCCTTTGAAGGTACCGGCTTTGTATTCGTAATCATTACGGGTATCAACCAGAATCACATCATCACGTGCAATCAGCTCATTCCATTCTTTAGGATCAAGATAATGACCAACCAGATCACGTGGCTTAACCGGCACACCTAAAGTCACAATCTCTTTTTTCAGCTTGATCTTCATTTTACGGAATGGTTTGTCAGAGCTATGCGACTCTTTGTATTCCATTTCGTTGAAGCCTTCATCAAGCAGAAACTGATGTACTTTGTCGATGGCTTCACGGTTACCCGCAACAGTCCCGTTAATGCCTTCACCTGCCACAATTAGAGTACCGCAAAGGTTGATGGTTTTTACCAAGTCTAAAAGACGTTGTTGCAGACCCTCAGGATCTTGAACTTCTTTGAATTGATAAAGTGCGGCAACAACCCAACCAGTCGTCGCTTGCTGTTCTACAGGTGCAAGCTGTTCTACAGTAGCGTTCATGGAATACTCCAACGTAGCATGATAATTTGAAAGGCGCATATTTTAACGTGATTTGAATGAATAAGCGAGTAAAAGGCCGGGTTTTAACGGACTTCAAATCGATAGGGAGAGCGTGTATAGTCATGCCGACCCAGGATTTTGATGCAATGATGCAGATGCTGGAAGTTGCAGCACAGTTGGAGTAAGTTTTGAGTTCGGATCGTCGTATTGCATCTTTGACCCCTTGCGCAGGGCGTTGCTCAACCGTATTTGGTGATGCGGTCTGTCGTGGTTGCCGCCGTTTTAATCATGAAGTGATTCACTGGAATAGTTATAACGCAGATCAACATACTGCGGTCTGGCAGCGGCTGGATGCACAGCTAGATCAGATTTTGGTCCCGATGCTGCCGATGGCGAATCTGGCCAAAGTGGAAACATTTGTCCTGTCTAAACGGGTGCGTCTACGTGAAGATGCGACTAAAGGTCGTAAGCTTTACCATGCCTTAAAACTCTGTGAAAAGAATCGTCATTTTACTGATGAAAGCGGTTTAGGCATTCATTACAAACAGGTGCGCCCGCTTTGGGATGAATTCGAACGTCGGGTACTGGCACTCGCCAAAGCCAGTTATGACCTGGCTTTTTTACGGGCAGATGGGATCAGCCAGCATCTGATTCATATGCAGGAAGAGGACTAAGTCCTCTTTTTTATTTAGTAAAATCATGATAGCTGAGGAAATGGCATGAATATCAGTGAATATATTCTCTATTGTCTGGCCGTCGTTATCATGATTGCCACACCTGGGCCTGTGATGTTGCTGGTCGCTAGTGCTGGACTGAAAGGTGGCTATAAGCATGCTTTGCAGACCATTTTCGGGACGAATTTTGCTTCTCTGGTATTGATCACCTTTTCTATTTTTAGCTTAAAAGGCTTATTGGTCATTAATGAAAACTGGCTGAATGGCATCAAGCTGCTTGGCTGTTTATATATTGCCTGGCTGGGAATCCAGATTTTCCGGGAAGTCTGGCAAGGGCAGGGTTCAACCAGTTCACAAGGCTTGCAGCCAGTACAGGGTGGCTTCCGAACCGGTTTTCTGGTAGGGATCTCCAACCCCAAAGATATTATTTTCTTTGCTGCGTTTTTCCCGCAGTTTATTGGCATTACTCCAAACTTAGATTCCAGCTTAGTGATTCTGACGATCAGCTGGATTGTGCTGGATTTTTTGACTCTGTCATTAGTTTATTTAGGCTTTCAACGCTTTGCTAAATCCAGGCTGTATCCTTATTTGCTTGGTTTGTGCGGTTTGATTTTATTAGTAGTCGCAGTCTATGGAATATTGTCTGTACTCATCTAAAAATATTTATATAAAATAAAAATCCCGGTCTTAAGCCGGGATTTTTTATCTTTACGTCTTAGACATTGTGCTGCTGGCGGTAATGCACCAGTTCATCAATAGTGATCACGGTCAGCTGATGAGTCTGTGCATAAGACAATACCTGAATACCAGAAGCCATGGTGCCATCTGGATTGGTCAGTTCACACAGAACCCCGGCAGGTTTCAGTCCAGCCAGGCGTGCAAGATCAATCGTACCTTCGGTATGACCACGACGGGTCAGCACACCGCCTTCACGGGCACGTAAAGGGAAGACATGCCCTGGGCGATTCAGGTCACTGGCGACAGCGCCGTCTTTAATGGCTGCTTTAATCGTGGTGGTACGGTCTTTGGCAGATACACCAGTCGTCACACCTTCCGCAGCTTCAATGGTGACAGTAAATGCAGTTTTAAACTGGCTAGAGTTATCCTGCACCATAGGTGGCAGTTCTAAATGATTGGCCAGTTCATCAGTCAGACATAGGCACACAATACCGGAACCATCACGAATCATACGAGCCATGGTTTCTACAGTCAAAGTCTCTGCTGCAATGATGAGGTCGGCTTCATTCTCGCGGTCAAAGTCATCCATCACCAGAACAGGTCTGCCTTGGCGGATGTCTTCGAGTGCTTGTTGGATGCGCTGTTCAGCGGGAGCTAAAGCGGAAAAGAAAATTTCGGGTTGAATCAAACTTGACATTGAAACGCTCACGTAAAGTAAAAGTACGATTGAACATTTCAGGACATAGTGAAAATAGGCTTATAGCAAAACAGTTTCATGCCAGGCATAAAACAGGGTGTACTGCTTTCGTCTTCTTTCATCCGGACTATACCGTCGGCTCTGGATTTGCACCAGATCTGCAGATCAATCGAAATTGACCGCTCGTGGGCTGATTTAGGAATAGAGATTTACTACCCTGAAATTACCACCGGTGGGGAATCTCACCCCGCCCTGAAGCGATGTAGGGCCATTATAGTCCTGATTTTTAAAAGATGGGATAGTTTGGCCAGTCACGAATTTGCAGAATTTCAGATAAGCAAAACAGATTATCTGAATTACTACAGTCCTTTAGCAAAAAACTGGAAACATGTTATGTTGCTATTAACAATAGAAATTGATCAATCATTCTGACAATGAAGAAAACCGAGCTGATCCATAATAATCCATTTTCTCCCTTGCTGTTTTGTGATGCAAAGGTTTTGCGTTATCTCAATATTTTGGGCGTTGCGCTGATTGCAGTCAGTTTGCTGTATTTAATGGCTGCGAACTGGTGGATGCTACCGAATCAGGTACAGTTAGCAATTCCAATGCTGGTTTTACTCTGTAGTGCAATAGCCAGCATTTACTTTAATCAGCGGGAATGGATCAGACAGAGTCTGGATACTGTATCTGGCCTGATGCTGGGCTTAAGTCTGGTGGTGATTGGGCAGATCTATCAGACTGGTGCGGATAGTTATCAGTTATTTCTGCTCTGGGCCGTATTGCTGTTGCCGTGGCTATATCGACCAAATATCGGGGTTTTTGCCATGCTTTGTGTGGTCAGTCAGCTGGCATTGTATTTTTACTTTAAGCAAAGTTTCTGGATGATACGGGCAGAAGGATTATATCTACTGACTTTGAATCTACTGACGGCCATCAGCTTTGCCTTTGCCATACGTTATTATTCGTTACTGCGATATCTGTTTATTGCATTCATTATCATGATTTCGATCAGCAGTATGATGCAGTTTACCCATCATTTTCAGCTGATCTATCTGGCTTCTTCAGTTGTTCTACCAGCAGGGGCTGCATTTTATTTTTATCGTAAGCATCAGGCACTAGAAACCATTTTACTGATTGCAGGCTTGGCTGCCAGTTTGAGCCTATGGCTGTTTGAACTGGTGGACGATCAGCTTACCAATTCAGCAGCGGGCTTATTTATCTTGGCAATGCTGATCTTTGGCTGGTTTGCGATGATCAGTTTTGCCCTAAAGAAAATTTTTCCACAAACCAAATTCTCCGTCATTCCTTTGGCACTTGGTGCATGGATAGCTGGAATTATTCTGGCAGTCTTATTACTGACCTATTGGAAAGCAGTTTCAATTGTTTTAGGTCTCATTTTTATTGGCATCGCTTGGAAATTATTAAGTCAAAAGAATTCCATATTTCTACGTCAGTTTGCCTATTGTCTTTGGGTTTGCGGGCAAGCTGCGGTATTAATTCATACGGAACTGCTCACCGATAGTCTGTTTATAGTGTGGCTGTTGCAATTAATGATGCTGGCTCTGACTGTGATCAAACGGATGCACTGGTTCATTCTAACCTTACAGCTCTTGATAGCTCATGCTTTAGCAATTGTGGTTTTGGCATTAGAGAATTCCTTTAAGCATGATGATATTGTAATCACGCTTGCCCTAAGCTTGAACTATGTCATTTTTATCGGGCTAATTCTAACCGCTAGATATTGGCAGTCCTCAATTTATCAGAAAAGTATTCTGCTCTGGATCATTGCTATGCTGACAGGTTCAGCCGTGGTTCAATCTGTGACTGGATTAGAGCACTGGCAGGGCATCGGGCAGATCAGCCTTGACCACGTTCTGCTGTTTTATGTTCTTCCGAGCTTATTGTTGCTTGGTTTTATCTGGCAAAACTGGCAGCAATTTTCTGAAAAATTGCTCTGGCTGATTCCTGTATTTGGCATCTTACTCATTCTGTTGGGCTATTTTGAGATTTTTATTATTATGCTGCTTATGGCATGGGTAGTAGTCTATCAGCAACGACTTATACAGGCACTTACCATTTTATTGCTGATCTTCTGGCTATGGATGCTGTATTACAATCTGGGTTTAAGCTTTCTGTTTAAAAGCATCAGTATCTTTGCTTCAGGGATACTGGTCTTGTTACTGGTCTATATTTTAAAGGAGTCAAAACTACAACATGATCAAGGAGAAGCAAGATGAAAAAGTTTCTTCCTTTGCATCTGGCTATTTTCAGTATTGCCTTATTTTGTGGATTGATTGCGCAACATGAATGGCATCTTCGAGATAGCCAAAGTATTTATGTGGAGCTGGCACCAGTAGATCCGCGATCAATTCTGCAAGGAGATTACATGGCTCTGAACTATGATCTGCATTTTAGTGTACTAGCAGCGGAGAATAGATCAGAACAATCAGAACCTAAAATCAGTATTCAAGATTTTGAAAACCAGCCCCGTGTACTAAGCTATGTACAGCTTGATGAGCAAAGAAGAGTTGTCAAAACCAGTTTTGATCAAAGTGCATTGGATCAGCCACGCTCAGTGCGATTAATTCTGAAGAATCCGCGGAATACCTTTGAAGGCTTATATCCGGCTGCCAACAGTTTTATGTTCGCCGAGGGACTTGAGTCTTGTTATCGTAATGCTAAATTTGCCGAATTAAAGCTAAAAGAAAATGGAGAAACTTTGTTGGCTGACCTGGTAGATCAAAATCTTAAGTCCTTAAACTGTGAGAACCGAAAAAGCTGGTGGCAGGGGCGTTAGTTTTATTTTAATCAGCCCATAAAAAAGCCCGCGAGAAGCGAGCTTTTGAGAATCTTGTTGAACCAGCTTAGGCAACCTGTACCGGAATGCAATTTGCAGTGTGATTCACAGTGTTATCCGGGTTGGCATAAACCAGACGTGGTTTATGAGCATTGGCTTCGGCTTCAGTGAAATCACCAAATGTTGCGATAATCACGATATCACCAACATCAGCCTGGTGCGCAGCACCACCATTCACAGAAATAATCCCTGAATTATCTTCACCACGAATGGCATAAGTAGTAAAACGCTTACCATTGGTCACGTTCCAAACATGAATTTCTTCGTATTCACGAATGCCAGCTAGATCCATCAAAACGCCATCAATTGCACATGAACCTTCATAGTGTAATTCTGCATGTGTAACAAAAGCGCGATGAATTTTGCATTTTAATAAACGAGATAGCATGGCTAGCGTCCCCTTAGTTGACCTAAGACTTTGATCTTATGGTTGAATCAATTTCTACGACACTGGATAAGTGGGTAGGCTTGCGCATTTTGCGCCTAAATGGCCAGCAAGGCAAGCGGAATTGTCCAGCAATTTATGAATGTTTAGTTCGGTTTATAAGCATTGATTTGATTCATTGCCTGTTGTACTTCACCGTTCACCAGCATTTTGGCGCGAGCAAGTGCATGGGCAATTGCATCGTCCATTAACTCTTGTTCACTGCTTGGTGCTTTACTCAGGACATGACCAGAAACACGGTCTTTAGAACCTGGGTGACCAATACCAATGCGTAGACGATGAAAGTTCGGACCGATATGCGGCACGATATCGCGTAAACCGTTATGTCCACCATGACCACCGCCAGTTTTCAGGCGAATAATGCCTGGATTCATATCCAGTTCATCATGGGCAATCAGGATTGATTCGGGTGCGATATTGTAGAATTTGGCGAAAGGAACAACACTTTTACCGGAAAGGTTCATGAATGTTGTAGGAAGAAGGAGACGGACGTCTTGACCTTCGATATTGCCACGACCGCTGAATCCATTGAATTTAGGGTCTTTTTTAAGGCTAATGCCATATTGATCTGCAAGGCGTTCTACAAACCAGAAGCCTGCATTATGGCGGGTTTGAGCATACTCAGAACCTGGGTTGCCCAAACCTACAATCAGTGAAATATTTGACACTAATCTACACCATTAACACTTATGCGCGTTTGAAGTCAGCGTGCATTGGAGTGTTTTTAGCTGGGTGACGTTGTAACGCTTGGATTTTAACGCTTTCAACTTTACCGTTTACATCAATTTCGATTACTTCTTCGAAGAATGAGTTGCTTTCTAAGAATTTAACAAGCTGACGAAGTTCAAGAGAAACAGCTACAGGAGCAGCTTCGCCACCATAGATGATCGCTGGAACTTTAGCAGCATGACGAAGGCGGCGGCTCGAACCTTTCCCTTGTTGTGCTACTTCACGTGCTTCTGCGTTTAATACGAAGTTTGCCATGATAGACATCCTATTTAAGTTTTAAATGAACCGGACCTGCGACCGATCCGGTGATAGAAAGCCCCGCCAAATGGCAGGGCTTTGGAAATTCAGCGCACTATTATAGATAAGAATCGAACATTGCGCTAATAGATTCTTCGTTGTTGATACGACGAATTGTTTCAGCAACCATGCTTGCAACTGAAACCTGGCGAATCTTGCCAAGAGCTAAAGCTTCTTCTGAAAGAGGGATGGTGTCAGTCACAACCAGCTCATCGATCACAGAATTTTTCAGATTTTCAAGTGCTTTACCAGACAATACTGGGTGAGTCGCGTAAGCAACCACTTTACGGGCACCGAAAGTTTTTAACGCATCAGCAGCTTTACAAAGCGTACCAGCAGTATCCACCATGTCATCAACGATCACACAGTCACGATCTTTCACATCACCAATCAAATGCATCACTTGTGATTCATTCGCTTTTTGACGACGTTTATCGATGATCGCCAGGTCGATATCACCCATTTGTTTCGCAACAGCACGAGCACGAACTACACCACCCACGTCAGGAGAAACAACCATCAGGTTATGATGCTGTTGTTGGCGTAAGTCAGCAAGCAGGGCTGGCGTACCGTAGATGTTGTCTACAGGAATATCGAAGAAACCTTGGATCTGGTCAGCGTGAAGGTCAATCATCACCACACGGTCAATACCTACAGTGGTCAGCATATCTGCAACAACTTTTGCAGTAATCGGCACACGGCTTGAACGGGGACGACGGTCTTGACGAGCATAACCGAAGTAAGGAATCACGGCAGTAATACGACCAGCACTTGCACGGCGTAACGCGTCAGCCATGACCAGGATTTCCATCAGGTTATCGTTGGTCGGTGCACAAGTAGGTTGTACGATGAATACGTCTTTACCACGAACATTTTCAGTGATCTCAACAGCGATTTCGCCATCAGAGAACTGGCCTACAGAGGCAGCGCCTAGAGGAATATGTAAGTGACTTACGACTTTTTGAGCGAATTGTGGATGCGCGGTTCCACTAAAAACGACAAGATTGGGCATGAAGCACCCTTGGCGGTTGGTATGTATGGAAGTAGATGGCAGGGGTAGCTGGATTCGAACCAACGAATGCCGGGATCAAAACCCGGTGCCTTACCACTTGGCGATACCCCTAATGCGGCAGAACTTTAATATTTTTGCAGTATTGTGTCAAGGTAAATTAACAGTCTTACAGCAAATGATGTTCTGTCTTTTTTCGAGAAAATGGCAGGGGCGGCTGGATTCGAACCAACGGATGCCGAGATCAAAACCCGGTGCCTTACCACTTGGCGACGCCCCTAGATTTGATGAACTGTAAGATGGCAGGGGTAGCTGGATTCGAACCAACGGATGCCGGGATCAAAACCCGGTGCCTTACCACTTGGCGATACCCCTAATACAGTACATCTACAGGTGAATAATGGCAGGGGTAGCTGGATTCGAACCAACGGATGCCGAGATCAAAACCCGGTGCCTTACCACTTGGCGATACCCCTATTGAACCTTGAAATGACGTAATGGCGATTCTTGCAGACTGTTCACCAGGTAAGATTTACATGGTGCATTCTCAAGAATGTCGGTCACATTCATATCATCAGTTACTTCGATAAAAACACAAGCACCTGTACCTGTAAGCTTTGCAACACCGAATTGATCGAAATATTGCATCGCCTCATCGACTTCTGGATATAAGCTTCGTGCCACTGGCTCAAAGTTATTTCCGAAATCAGATGGCTTTATCTGATAGGCGCAAAATTTAGAGGGCTTCGTGTCTCTTGTCAACGTTTTTTGTGAAAAAAGCTGTTGAGTGCTGATAAAACAGTCAGGTTTTAACACAATGAACTGTTTTTGATCTAAGTCTATGAATGTTAAGTGTTCACCAATACCTTCAGCCCAAGCATTGCGACCATGAACAAAAATAGGCACATCCGCGCCCAGCTTGACGCCGAGCTCTGCCAGTTGCTCAGAATTTAAGCCACAATGCCATAACTGATTCAGCACAATCAAGGTCGTTGCTGCATTGGATGAGCCACCACCAAGACCTGCACCCATGGGAATATTCTTCTCTAGTCGAATGATCAGACCAGAAGGCGTTTTGGCATAAGGCTGCAAAATCTGCGCTGCACGATAGATGAGATTCTGTTCCAGATCGACTGAGGACAAACCTTCAATCTGGATCTGCTGATCATCTGTTTGCTCAAACTCTAGCCAGTCACACAAATCTATCAACTGAAAGATACTTTGCAGCTCGTGATAACCATCCGGACGGCGACCGGTGATATGGAGAAACAAATTCAGTTTTGCAGGTGAGGGAACACGAATCATCATAGGCTTGCATCAGACCAGTTAACGGTTTTGAATCACCATTGTAATACGGTTTTCACCCCCATTCTCAAGCGACTGCTTTAAAATCAAGCGGTTTGGAACAGTTGCCTGCTGGTTATAACTCAGATCTACCATCCAGCCTTGTTCAATAATCTGGCTGATACGCTGTGAGCTGTCTTTCTGGATCTGGGCAGATTGAGTCGCGGGACGTGCCTGTACCCAATCAACTAAATGACTAATCGGGGCTTGCCAGCCGGTTGCACGTTGCAATAGTTCTTCTGCCGTTGCTGCCTTGATCAGGCCGGTTTTGGCACTATTCAAAGTCACTTGGCCAGGAGTACCTGAAATCTGGGTTTTTCCGGCACCTAAGATACCAGTTAGTTCAATATCAAATTCTTCTTGCTGCTGAACCCAGGTAAAAAAGGCACTGCCGCTTTGCTGAGGTGTACGTACCCCGATTTTACCTTGCAGCTGGAACTGGTTTTCAGCCTGTACCGATGGCGTGACAGGCGCTTTTTGCTGCACCATCTGCTGACAGCCACTCATGAATAGGGCAGTAGAAGCAAGGAAACAGCAGCCTAAAGTACTTATGTTGCGCATAAAAGAATGGACTCGTTCAGGATTGTGGTGCTAACAATAGCGAATTAAGTTGGTTTAATTCTGGGTCATTTGGATGGTTTTGTTGTAATTGTTGTAACACTTGATGGAATTGTTGTAGATCACCTTTCATATAAAGCGAACGTGCATAACGGACGCCAATTTTCGCACTTGGATTCAGTTCATAGGCTTTAAGCAGCACTTGGGCAGCTGTGGCAAAGTCATTTTGCAAATAACAGATATAGCCATAGGTATCCAGAATAGAAGCCTGTTCTGGTGCGTATTCCAGTGCCTGTTCAGCATAGCGCCGTGCTTCATCCAGACGGCGATTTTGACGGGCCAGCGTATAGGCATAAGCATTCAGATAGGTTGGACTATTCGGCTCGATTTTAAGCAGGGTTTTTAACAGCTGATCCAGTTGATCACGATCTTCATGTGGATCTAGCAATAAAACTTGAGCATAGACCAGTTCCGGATCATCCGGCAGGTTTTTGCTGGCTTCTTCCAGAATTCGGATCGCTGCGTTCTTATTGTTCATGCGTTTCAGAATATCCGCTTGAGCCAGATACAGGAAACTGGCATGTTGCGGATAATTGACCCGTTCCTGAGTCAGAAAGCGCAGTGCATCATGCAGTTTATCCTGCTCGGCAAAGATAGCAATGATATTGCGTCGTGAGACCGTATACAGGCTGCCATCCACTAGGCGGTAATAAGCCTTGGCGGTTTCATAATGCTGTTTGCGTTCTGCATTGACTGCCAGATAGTAATAAGCTTCATTCTGGTACTGAGCCGAATAACGGAGCTCTACCAGATATTTTTCGGCCCGTTCATATTGCTCCAGGTCAATACTGGTCAGACCGGCAATAAACAGTGCTTCTTCGTGTTGTGGTGATTTTTTCAGGATCGCTTCTAGTTTCTGTAAGGCCTTTTCAGCTTCATTCAGCTTGATCAGGTATTTGACCTCAGCCAGACGTATATCCATATTATTGCGATGTTTACGACTGGCTTTCTCGTACCATTTCAGCGTTTCCGCATCATCACCCAATGCCGCCAACAGATTGGCTTTCATCAGGATATAGCCAGTCGACTTTGGACGTTTTTTTAGGGCGCGATTAATAGTGTTGAGAGCCTGTTCTAGTTGACCTTTTTGTGCTTCCAGACCGGCGACCAGCACCAGAATCGAAGGATTGTCTTTGGCTTTGCTGGTACTTAGAGCCTGAATTAAATATTCACGGTCATCCGGCTCATCCGGGGCAATCCCGGCCAGAATTTCTTCCAGATCGGCGTTATCATCAATTTTCAGGATCTTTTCCAGCGTTTCTGCCGCCAGTTCGTACTCATGGGCTTTTAAGGCAATATGCGCCAGATAGAATAATGCCGGCACATCCTGTGGTTCTTGAACGACCCAGTGGGTAGAAATATCCAGCGCTGCATTCAGGTCTTCATGTTCGAGGGCGATATTGAGTGCGCGCTGTTTAACCGCGGTGGAATTGCTTTTAATGGCCAGCACAGTATAGTTGTGTAAAGCGTTTGGAATATCGCGATAGGCGAGTGCGAACTCGGCTATCATACTTTGTTTTATCGCATCATAATTTTGATTTGCATGGTAAACTGCTTCTGCTGCATAAAGATGAGCAGTTGAAGCCATGCTAACCACCAGCAAGAATGTGGTAGAATATTGCTTAATGGTAGGGCCGTTTATACGGCTAGTTGTTAGACGCAATTTTTCTTTATCCAAGTAATGCTTTTTATGACACCGATGTTGCACAATAGCATAAATTTAGTGAAATGATGACCTGATATGTCTTTCTTTGCATTGGGTGTCAACCATCAAACTGCCTCTGTAGAGCTGCGCGAAAAGATTGCTTTTAACCCTGAAAAGTTAAGCATTTTACTTGCCGAGCAAAGCCAGCACCCTGTACTGAATGATATGGTGGTGGTGTCTACATGTAACCGGACCGAAGTTTACGCGATGTCGGACAATGTCGACATGGTGCTGAACTGGCTCGCCCAGACCAATGGTATTGATCCCAAGCAATTACAGAATCATGTTTATCGTTATGAGAATGCGCAAGCCGTCACTCATCTGATGCGTGTCGCCAGTGGTCTCGACTCCCTGATGCTTGGTGAACCGCAGATTCTGGGACAGGTCAAAACCGCACTCTCTCTTGCCAAAGAATCTAAAACCGTTTCGCAAAACCTGAATCGTATCTTTGAATATGCCTTTTATGCGGCCAAGCGTGTGCGTTCGGAAACAGCAGTCGGCAGTCATGCAGTATCGATGGGCTATGCAGTTGCACAATTAGCATTGCAAGTATTTAGCCGGCCTGAGCAGTTAACTGTAATGGTAGTAGCCGCCGGGGAAATGAACAGTCTGGTGGCCAAACATCTGGCAGAAATGGGCGTCGGAAAAATCATTATCTGTAACCGAACTCGTGCTCGTGCAGAGAATCTGGCGCAGGAAATTGCCCACCGTGCAGAAGTCGAGATTATTGATTTTGATCAACTGGCAGCAAACCTGCATCGTGCAGATGTGATTTCCAGTTGTACCGGTAGTTTGCATCAAGTCATTCACTATCCGGATGTCAAAGCTGCCTTAAAGAAGCGCCGTTACCAGCAAATGCTGTTGGTCGATCTGGCTGTACCGCGTGATATTGATCCAAAAGTTGAAAAGCTGGATGGAGTTTATCTCTATGGCGTGGACGATCTGCAAAGCGTGATTGATGAAAACCTGGCGCAGCGTCGTCAGGCAGCGGTCGAAGCGGAAGTGATGGTCAATCAACTGGCGACTGAGTTGATCACCCAGCAGAAGGTGAGTGAGGCGGGTAGTACGATTCATGCTTACCGGGATTATGGGGAAAGCTTACGTCAGGAAGAACTGGCAACTGCTATGCAACGTATTGCCAAAGGTGAAAGTGCTGAAACAGTATTGGCCGAATTTTCGCATCGTTTGACCCAAAAACTTCTGCATCCGACCTCAATCATGCTGCGTGAAGCTGCCAAAGCTGAAGATCCAAGCTATTTTGAAATGCTACAGAACAGTTTGCAGGACGTGGTTCAGCATCGCCGTAAGGTTAAACATTAAGATGATGTCGGGATAACTTTCCGATATTTAAAAGGCGTTTAAAATAAACGCCTTTTTTATTTTCATGATTTTTAATCTTCGAGTAAGGTCATGGAACGTTTTTTATCAATTTCATAAATCCGCATCTTGAGATTTTTCATCTCCGCGATGCTACTAAACTTTTTCGATTTTAATTTGTGTTGTAGACACTGATATTGCAGCTTGATCGAGAAGTCTGCCGCCAGTTTGTCTGCCTGCTCAGGAGAAGAGGTGTAATCACTGACATTGGCATGTTGCAGGATATGCTGTAACTCATGATGATGTGCAGCACAGGCACCGAGTACATAATAAGTTGACAGTTCCGGGTCATCCGGCAATTCATCAAAAATCACATTAAATATATTTAGAATCTTGAACAATAGCTGATCTTCACTGACCAGTGCACGTAGCGGTTCAAAATGAATATACAGATACGGATGATTTAGCAAAATCGCAATGACATACTCTTCGGCATCAATTTTGGTGCTAAAGCTTAGAGAGGCGTCATTATTGACTTTGGGTTGCCATTTGCGGCTAAAACCGAGTTTTTCCCGAAAGAACTGCTGTAGTAGATAACGGAATGAGCCAGCTTTTGGCAATAATTCGGTTAGCTGACGTAGCTCACCCATGACCTGACTTTTACCTTCAGGCGTTGCAATGTCGTGATTCTGGGTGAGATGAGCAAAGACAAAGTCAGAGAGCAACGGTGCCTGATCCAGCAGACGGCGGAAATTTTCAATGCCTTCACGACGAATCAGGGAGTCTGGGTCATGGTCATTCGGCAGGACAAAGAATTTTAGCTCACGCCCATCGTTTAGTAAGGGTAGAGCAATTTCCAGAGTACGGCGTGCCGCTTTTTGTCCAGCCGCATCACCATCAAAGGCAATGGTAATTCGATTATTCTGCTTGAACAGAATATTTAGGTGATCAGTATTACTGGCCGTTCCCAAAGTAGCTACTGCACCATGAATGCCATATTGCTGCAAGGCAATGACATCCATATAGCCTTCCACCATCAGCCAGTCTTGAGCTTTCTGCTTGCGACCTTCATACAGCCCATACAATAACTGGTTTTTATGGAAAACTTCTGAATCGGGTGAGTTGATGTATTTCGGTTTGATCTCGTCATTCAGCGCACGACCACCAAAACCGACCACACGGCCTTTACTATCACGAATCGGGAAGATGACACGGTCACGGAGCAGGTCAAAATCCCGACCACTATCGCTAGTACGAATCAGACCTAAAAGTTTGAGACCTTCAATATCCTGCGGGAAGGCTTTTTCCAGATGCTGCCAGTCTTCCGGTGCATAACCGAGTCGCCAGTAAGCAATCGTTTCTGCGGTTAGACCACGCTGTTTAAAATATTGCTGGGCACTTGGACTGTTGGGTAATTGGCGCTCATAAAACTGCGCGATATTTTCCAGCAGGTCGTATAAGTTGCCATCCGCTTGTGCTTCTGCTGCAGGCATCTGCTCAAAAGCGGCAAAAGGATCATCCGTATAAAATTCGGCTTCAGGTACCTGAATTTCAGCAAATGGATCAAAATAAGCAGGTTGTTCGGATACTGGATTTGTAGATGTATCTGCAGTTTTTGCTGGTGGCGTAGCAACCGGTTTTGGTTTAGCTTCGCGTTTGTATTTTAAGCGGTTGGAATCTTTATTGTCTTTAGGCAGTTCAATTCCGGTCTGGCTGGACAGATCTTTCATCACTTCAATGAAATTGCGGCTGCCAATATCCATTAAAAAGCGAATGGCATTACCATTGGCCTGACAGCCAAAGCAGTGGAAATACTGCTTGTCACGGTAGACGTGAAAAGAAGGCGATTTTTCCTGATGGAAAGGGCAACAGCCCGAATAAGTACGGCCAGTTTTTTTTAGTTTCACGTATTGACCAATCACATCGACAATATCGGTGCGATCGAGAATCTGATCAATCGTATGCTGAGGAATGGCCATGGTTTGCTAAGCTTCTCGTGCTGCGTTATTTAGGTGTTAAATCATTGAAAATTAAGAGTAGGATGATTCATCCAACGCTATAAATGAATTAATTGGTATAACCTGTTTGCACAATTTGTTCAAGCATTGCTCAGAAAATGCAAAAGGGCAAGTATGATAACTTGCCCTTGAGGAAATTGCACCTTCGAGAGTCGGCTTATTCAGCAATCGGTTCAGGTAGCCCAGTTTCATTAGTTTTAGGACGATCGAGTAAACCAAACGTCATGCGATTGGTCAGACTGCGTTTTTCTGACTGGTCTTCAGATGATTGGCTAGACGTATCGGTCACGGTTTTGGCTTCTTTACCGAAAATACCCAAAGTCGCACGGTTGAAGAAACTGCCTTCACTACGTGCTGCACGCAGGTTCACAGTACCATCAGCATTCACCAGACCTGGATAGTTCAGTTTCAGTACTTCGATATATTGCTGTGCTGTGGCTTTATCACCTAGTTTGTCATAGCCGTAAGCAACGGTTGCCAGCGCTTCTGGAATCTGTGGCGTTTGTGGATAGTGTTCAATTACCCATAAACCACGTTCAACAGCAGCCAGATATGCTTTACGCTTGATATTGAAACGGGCCGCATTCATTTCGCTTTCTGCCAGTTCCTGACCGATAAACTTCATACGTTGTGCAGCGTCTACTGCATAGGTGCTTGATGGATAGCGGCGAATGAAATCGACAAAATTCTGGTAAGCTACTTTCAGGTAGCTCACATCACGGTGTGACTGTTTTAGTGAGGTATAACGTAGCAGGCCATTATAGTTCTGCTCCATATTCGCTACGCCACGGACATAGTAAGCATAGTCGACATTTGGATGTTGCGGATTCAGACGGATAAAGCGTTCTGCCAGTGCAACAGCACCTTCATAATCTTTTTGCTGGAATTTGACATACAGCAGTTCCAGTTGCGCCTGCGGTGCATACTGGCTGGTTGGGTAATAGGTTTCCAGTGCTTCGAGCTGTTTTGCTGCATCAGTATATTGTTTGCGATCTAGCGCGTTCTGTGCTTTCTGGATATAAACCTGTTCGCTAGATTCTGGACCTTTGTCCACGACTTCTTTTTTTGGATTACTGCTACAGCCTACCATTGCCGATGCAATGCCTAACGTCACAGCAAGCATTGTCATTTTATAATGTGGTAGCGACATAAAAATTCCTCTGTTAATACGGGCAATGAGCTACAATTGCACTATTAAACCACTTTTGTCTGAATGAGCAAATGAGTCAAGCACAATCTTCCAATTCTAATATCCCTGATACTGATTTCAATTTACTTGAAGATTCTGAGGATGCAGATAACCATACTTCAGACGCAACTGCAACACGTTTATCGTTGCAATTTCAATTGGATGAAAGTTATATCGGGCAACGTATCGACCAGATTGCGGCCATGGTCTGGAGCGATTTTTCTCGAGAAAAGCTCAAGCAATGGATCAAAGACGGCAATTTATTAGTGAATGGTCAACCAGTTAAGCCGAAATTTAAAAGTGACGGTTTTGAAACACTGACTTTAAACGTTGAACTGGAGGCACAAACCCGTAGTCTGCCTGAAGATATTCCACTGGATATCGTCTATGAAGATGATGACATCATTGTCATTAACAAACCAGTGGGCATGGTGGTGCATCCGGGTGCAGGTAATATGACTGGTACACTGGTCAATGCTTTGCTGCATCATTATCCGAAATCTTCTGAACTGGCGCGTGCAGGTTTAGTGCACCGGATCGATAAAGACACTAGTGGCCTATTGGTCGTTGCAAAAAATCTGGAAGCGCAGTTTGCGCTTAGCAAACAGCTCGAAAAAAAGACCGTCTACCGTGTGTATGACCTGATCGTATATGGCAACATCATTGCCGGCGGTACCATTGATGAACCGATTAAACGTCATCCAGTGGATCGTGTGAAAATGGCAGTCCTGCCAGGCGGTAAGGAAGCGGTGACGCACTACAATGTGAAAGAACGCTTCCAGCATTTCACCCGTATTCAGGCACGTCTGGAAACCGGTCGTACGCACCAGATTCGTGTGCACTTTAGCTACCTGGGCTATGGTCTGGTGGGTGATCAGGTCTATATGCCACGTGTGCGTATGCCAGCCGGTGCTTCGCAATTGCTGGATGACACCTTGCGTGGTTTTAAACGTCAGGCACTGCATGCAGCGACTCTAGGCCTGAAACATCCACGTACCAAAGAAGAAATGACCTTTAATGCGCCGTGGCCAGAAGACTTCGCCAATCTGGTTGAAGTGCTGCGTAGCGAAAACAAGGCCTATTAATTTTTCATTCTATTAGCAGTCATTAAAAAAAGGGAAGCGACATGCAATTTGTACAAGGTTTGCCTCAAGGCGTTTATGTGGGTCAGACCCGTGTTCATCATGAACAGGTACAGCCTTCAGCCCAGCCAGAACTGGCCGGCTTTAACCTGGCTTTGCATGTCAATGATGATGCTGCACGTGTACAGAAGCATCGCATCCAGCTGTTGAAAGACTTCCAGCCTTTTGGTGTGGACAAAATTACCTGGATGACACAGACGCATAGCACCATTTGTCATACCATCAATGAGCAGATGCCTTTCGAGGCATTGGTCGGCGATGGCCTGGTCACACAGCGCAAGGCCCATGCCTTGATGATGATGACGGCAGACTGCTTACCTGTGGTACTGGGTAATGCTGAAGGCACTGAAGTAGCCAATCTGCATGCGGGTTGGCGCGGGCTGGCAGGCGGTATCGTTGAAAATACCATTGCCGCGATGCAATCCAAGCCTACCTGGGCGTGGCTCGGTGCAGCGATCAGCCAGCCTTGTTTTGAAATTGGCTCAGAAGTAAAAGAAGCTTTCTGTTCCAAATATCCTGAACTGGACAGTGCATTTCAGGCAGGGGAACAGGCCGGAAAATACTATGCGGATCTGTATGCGATTGCGCGTTACATCTTACAGCAGCAGGGTGTTGAGACTGTTTTAGGTGGCGATCAGTGTTCATATCGTCAGGCGGATGAATATTTTTCCTATCGCCGTGAAGCCAAAACCGGACGCATGGCAACATTCGTGTTTATGGCATGAAAATGTTAAACTTGATTGAAATTCTTGGTTTTTGATTGTTATGTCCCTATCTTCCCAATCTGTTGCGATTGTTTATCACAGTCCTTATGGACACACGGCTAAAGTGGCAAACTTCATTGCCGAAGGCGCACAAAAAACTGGTGTCCAGGTGCATATGATGAATGTGGAACAGGTGGATTGGGAGGTGCTGGACGCTGCCGATGCAATTGTATTTGGCTGTCCGACCTATATGGGTAGTCTGACTTCTGCCATGAAGTTATTTATGGAGCAGTCGTCCAAGCGCTGGCTGGCACGTAGCTGGCAAGGCAAGCTGGCAGCAGCCTTTACCAATGGTGGTGGCTTAAGTGGGGACAAACTCGCTGTCTTGCAGCAGATCAATCTGTTTGCGATGCAACATGGCATGTTGTGGTCAGGTCTACCGTTAATGCCGACAGGTCGTTCCACTACAGATCTGAATCGCATGTCGAGCTTTCTGGGCCTCATGACCCAATCTGACAATGCGCCTGTTGAAGTGACACCACCGGAAGGGGATTTAAAAACCGCAATCTGGTTTGGTGAATATATTGCCTTGACGCTAGCGCGTCTGAATCTGAAAGCCTAATTCGATCCGTAAAAAAACCTCCATCAATTGGAGGTTTTTTTATTGCTGGCATTATTTATGGAAAATACGCGCTTTATCACGTTGCCAGTCACGGTCTTTTTCAGATGCACGTTTGTCGTGTAACTGTTTACCTTTTACTAACGCAATTTCCAGCTTGGCATGTGGGCCTTTCCAGTAACAGGCCAATGGTACACAGGAATAACCTTTCTGGTTGATCGCGCCCATGAGTTTTTCAATTTCACGGCGTTTTAGCAGCAGTTTACGGGTACGCGTCGCTTCAGGGACAACATGGGTAGATGCACTCAGTAAAGGCTGAATCTGTGCGCCGAACAGGAAGGCCTCACCATTTTTAAAGGTGATATAGCTCTCCACAATACTCATACGACCGGCACGCAGGGATTTTACTTCCCAGCCTTGCAAGGAAAGTCCAGCTTCAAATTTTTCTTCAATAAAATAATCGTGACGGGCACGTTTGTTCAGAGCAATCGTTCCGCCGTTATTTTTTTTAACTACAGTTGCTTTCGCCATAATCAGACACTTCCAAAGTTGTAGCTATTGTACCGTAACTTTTATTGAGTTGAAGTGTTTAAATTGATGGAGTTTCTTCACTAAAAAATGAAGATTTTGTTAAAATGGAAACTTACACAATAAACAGAGTACAAATGGATGACTAAAACTCGTGTAATTTATCCGGGAACTTTTGATCCGATCACCAATGGCCATATTGATTTGGTGACCCGCGCAGCAAAGATGTTTGATGAAGTTGTAGTTGCGATTGCCATCGGACATCACAAAAACCCGGTATTTAGTCTGGAAGAACGAGTTGAACTGGCCAAAACGTCATTAAGCCATTTGAACAATGTTGAATTTGTAGGATTTGATGGCCTGTTGGTGAACTTCTTCCGCGAGCAGAATGCGACAGCGGTATTGCGTGGTTTACGTGCAGTGTCTGATTTTGAGTATGAATTCCAGCTGGCCAACATGAACCGTCAACTGGATTCTCATTTTGAAGCGGTATTTTTAACCCCTTCAGAGCAATATTCTTTTATTTCATCCACATTGGTGCGTGAAATTGCTCGTTTAAGAGGTGATGTGACCAAGTTTGTTCCGCCAAACGTGGTTGAAGCCTTCGAGCGTAAACTTCAACAAGGTTGGTAGAGTGTCTTTATATATCACCGATGAATGTATCAATTGTGATGTCTGTGAGCCTGTCTGTCCGAATGAGGCAATTTTTATGGGTGACGTCATCTATGAAATTAACCCGGACTTATGTACAGAGTGCGTCGGGCATCATGATAAACCACAGTGCCAGTTATTCTGTCCTGTGGACTGTATTCCGCTTGATCCGAACCATGCCGAGACGCGTGAGGAGCTTCAGGCCAAGTATGAAAAACTGACTGTTCAAAAAACATCAAGCAATTAGTCGCCAGATTTGATACTATGCGGCTCGAAGTGAGCCAGACGATCGCTGCTGTGGAGATCTCCGTGATTGAAGCAGGGGAGGAAAGTCCGGGCTTCATAGGGCAAGGTGCCAGGTAACGCCTGGGCGGCGTGAGCCGACGGAAAGTGCAGCAGAGAGTAGACCGCCTTCATTATGGTTCTGAGCAATCGGAATCGGAGGTAAGGGTGAAAGGGTGCGGTAAGAGCGCACCGCATGACTGGTAACAGTTCATGGCATGGTAAACCCCACCGGAAGCAAGACCAAATAGGGATCCTTTAGGCATGGCCCATGCTGGATCCGGGTAGGTCGCTTGAGCGTATGAGTGATTGTACGCCTAGAGGAATGATCGTTCTCGACAGAACCCGGCTTATCGGCTCACTTCACCAAATTTTGATCAATCAGCACAATATGGGCTTGACGTTCTAAACAGAAAAACCCATAATGCGCGCACAGTTTAAGGCTATGTAGCTCAGTTGGTTAGAGCACCGCACTCATAATGCGGGGGTCACAAGTTCAAGTCTCGTCATAGCCACCATATTCTGAAAAAACCCGCTCCGATTGAGTGGGTTTTTTTATGTCTGATATTTGATGATGATGTTGGTGGAAAATCTAAAAAGCCTTACAATAGTTAAAATAAAACAAATAACAAGAATATGTATGATGATTAAAAATTTAATGCTATCAACTCTGATTTTCTTTATTGCTTTACCTGTTTTTGCTGCAGATTCAATTAAGTCACTTCCTTTTAAAGAAAAAAGTATTTCCAAAGCAGAAATACGATCAATTTGTCAGAAAATAAAACTTAGTTGTGATGAGAGTGGTGCAAAACTTTGGGTAGTTAAAATTGCTGAAGCTGAAAAATATTATTTAATTAATGAAAATTTACAAATGATTCAGCTTTCAAAACATCTTGGAAAGTATCAAATCGTTGATTATTGGGATCTAACCAGGTATCAACAGGTTTATGGGCTTGAAGAGGATAAGAGTGGTATAGAATTTATATATCCTGCCTTATACCCACTCAATCGGCATAGTTATGCTATTGCCTTAATTCATGGCTGGGTTTCAAATGATGCAGGTGAACAGAATGCACAGTTTATTCAATTACTTCCAAAAGGAAAGACAAAACTGGTCTTCGAGCATTTACCTTTTTACGAATACCAGAATCGACTTTCCTGCTACAAAGATATGAAAGATAAAAAGAATAATTATTGTGATGATCAGAAGGAGACCGTACTTAAGATCAGCTATAGAGATGTAGGATTGGCTTATTATGAATGGCGTTTAAGTTATTTGAATATAAACTGGCTTAAGAATAATAAAATCGACGAATATAAACAGCGGAGTTTGGCGTTAATCCCTTTTATTCAAGCGCAGTAAAGGCATGTAGCAGTGATCTAACATCATCCGTTTGCAACTGCTCACGCATTTTTAAAAACTGCTTTTCATCTAAGTCATAGAGCTTTAGAGAAAGTAGTTTCTTAATATCTTCTTCAGGGAAGCGATATTTAATAATTTTCGCAGGCACGCCACCTACAATCGCATAAGGTGGAACGTCTTTTGTGACGACAGCACCTGTTGCCACCACAGCACCTTCACCGAGCTTTACACCTTGCATAATCATGGCACGTGAGCCAATCCAGCAGCCATCTCCAATGACTGTATCACCTGCAGGCACAAAACTACGTGTATCGAATGGAAACGCAGAAATCCAGTCTGTTCGGTGTAACTGGTTACCACCCATCATAATCACGCATTCTGCGCCAAAACAGACGAAATTGCCGATATAAAGCTGGTCAATCGGCTTCTCTGGTGTAGCTGGCTTATCATGCAGATAACGCACCACACAACGCTCAAAACCTTGATCCCAATAGGCTGAGTAATAACTGTAATTGCCCTTAATATCAATATTTGGATTCTTCACGGTTTTGGAGATGAATTCGAACTCGCACCAATGGTTCACAGGGGAATTAATCAGTTTTTCAGCCATAACTAGGATTCAATAACAATTAATGCGTCATTATAGCGAATTGATCTTCAAGCTGGAGAACAATCCCATTCAATAACAGACCTGATTGCAGGGTTAAGTTTTACATGGTCTTAGCGGATTGAGGGATACGCGCAATGACTTTGATTTCGAAGTCAAACCCCGCTAGCCAAGTCACGCCTACAGCGGTCCAATTTGGATAGGGCTTTTGCATAAAAATCTGGTTTTTAACTTTCATAATGCTTTCAAATTGCTGTTCAGGATCGGTGTGAAAAGTCGTGACATCGACAATATCATCGAAAGTACAGCCGGCTGCTGCCAATGTAGCAGCCAGGTTTTCAAAGGCTCGTTCTACCTGTTTCTCAAAGTCAGGTTCAGGACTACCATCTTCACGGCTACCAACCTGACCAGAAACAAATAATAAATCTTCTGATTTGATCGCAGCAGAATAACCATGTTGTTCATACAAAGCATGGCGATCTTGGGGGAATATTGCAGTTCTAGTCATGATAATCCTCGCTCAATTTTAATTTATACGTATTTTAGAAAGCAGTTCAAATCTTCACATACGCTTCGTATGTAAACATAATTGACATACGAGGCGTATGTCAATTAAAATTTTTCACAATGCTGATGGAAACAACATATGTCTGTACGTGAACAAAAAATGGCGGAAACCCGCAAAAAACTCATAGAAGTCGCACGTCGTGCATTTGCTGAATACGGTTATGCGGACACTTCCATGGATAAGCTCACGGCAGAAGCGGGGCTGACCCGGGGTGCGCTATACCATCATTTTGGAGATAAGAAAGGCTTGTTTGCCGCCGTGGTCGATCAGATTGATTCAGAAATGGCTGAATATGCCGGGCAACATCTGGAGCAGCCTGATGATCTGTGGGAAGGATTAATGCTTGAAGGGCGTACCTATATCGAACATGCATTAAATGCTGAGTTTCAACGGATTGTGCTACGTGATGGTCCGGCAGTATTAGGGGACCCCGCACATTGGCCAAGTCAAAATAAATGCCTGCAGTCGACACGTGAATGTGTAGAACAGTTACTGGCTGAAAGTAGATTAAAACCAGTCGATGCACTTGCTGCAGCAGTCTTGCTCAATGGTGCAGCAATGAATGCAGCACTGTGGGTCGCTTCTAGTGAGGATCCTGCACAGGTCTTACCTCAGGCTTTACAGGCATTTGAAGCCTTGGCATCTGGCTTCTTAAAATAAAGCCGATAGAAATTTCTAGTATCAATAAAAAACCCCTCATTTGAGGGGTCTTACAGCCTAAAATATCTATTTAAAGATTAGATATATTCAACGCTTACGATTTCGTATTCAACTTCACCTTGTGGAGTTACGATTTTCACATCGTCGCCTTCGTTTTTACCCAGCAAGCCACGCGCGATCGGCGAGTTCACAGAGATCTTGTTGATCTTAAAGTCTGCTTCGTCATCGCCTACGATTTTGTAAGTTTTGCGTTCTTCAGTGTCCAGATTCTCAATAGTCACAGTGACACCAAAAACTACACGACCGTTCTGCTCCAGTTCTTTAACGTCAATCACCTGGCAAGCGCCTAGTTTACCTTCGATGTCCTGAATACGGCCTTCACAGAAACCTTGCTGCTCACGCGCAGCATGATATTCCGCATTTTCTTTTAAATCCCCATGCTCACGTGCCTCTGCAATCGCTGCAGTAATACGTGGACGATCCACAGTTTTCAGTTGGTGTAATTCTTTCTCTAAGGCAAGTTTGCCTTCGGGAGTCATAGGATAACGTTGCATAGTTGTCCCTCAGTAATAAAAATGAAAGTCTATAAATGAAAAAAAGCCCGCCACCGAGAAGGTGACGGGACTTCTCAGTAACGAATTAACCTACTGTTAAATCTTGCAAACGATATACATCCATTGGCAATTTAATTGCTAAAGCTTGGCATACAGCATCAGCACCATTCAGGGTAGTGGTATGGTATACCTTACCTTGAAGCGCAGAGCGACGGATCGAGAATGAATCCTGCTGAGCTTGTTTACCTTCAGTGGTATTGATAATGAGGTGAATTTCACCATTTTTCAAGCGGTCTACAATGTTTGGACGGCCTTCGGTTACTTTATTTACACGTTCACATTCAATACCTGCAGCTTTAATTACATCGTATGTGCCGCCAGTCGCAAGAATCTTGAAGCCGAAGTCAGCAAGCTGCTTCGCAATACCTACCGCACGTGGTTTATCAGAATCACGTACAGAGATGAATGCATGTTTCACTTCGCCTTCAGTTGGCAGACCTGGTAAACGATCGTTAGAGCCTAAAACAGCTTTGTAGAACGCTTCACCAAATATTTTACCAACACCCATCACTTCGCCTGTAGATTTCATTTCAGGGCCAAGGATCGGGTCAACACCAGGGAACTTGTTGAATGGGAATACTGCTTCTTTCACAGAGAAGTGAGCAGGGATAATCTCTTTGGTAAAGCCTTGAGACTCAAGAGATTGGCCAGCCATACAACGTGCAGCCACTTTTGCTAAAGATTCACCGATACATTTAGAAACGAACGGGACTGTACGTGATGCACGAGGGTTCACTTCCAGAATGTAAACGTCGTTACCTTTAACAGCAAACTGTACGTTCATCAAGCCCACAACGCCAAGCTCTTTAGCCATAGCGATGGTTTGACGACGCATTTCGTTTTGCACGTCTTCAGACAATGAATATGGAGGAATCGAACATGCAGAGTCACCAGAGTGAATACCGGCTTGTTCAATGTGCTGCATAATACCGCCGATCACCACGTCTTTACCGTCAGATACGCAGTCCACGTCAACTTCAATCGCATCATCAAGGAAGTGATCCAGAAGAACAGGCGCTTCATTCGATGCTTGTACAGCATCACGTAAGTAGCGTTTTAATTCTTCGTCGTTATACACGATTTCCATCGCGCGACCACCGAGTACGTATGAAGGACGTACAACCAGTGGATAACCCACTTTAGCTGCTTCTGCCATACCTTCTTCAGCAGATTTTACGATGCTGTTATTTGGTTGACGAAGTTGCAGACGTTGAATCATTTGTTGGAAACGTTCACGGTCTTCTGCACGGTCAATCGCATCTGGAGATGTACCGATAATTGGCGCACCAGCTTCTTCCAAAGCACGAGCCAGTTTCAGTGGAGTCTGACCGCCGTACTGAACGATAATACCTTTCGGCTTTTCAGTACGTACGATTTCAAGAACGTCTTCAAGTGTAATCGGTTCGAAGTACAGACGATCAGACGTGTCATAGTCAGTTGAAACCGTTTCAGGGTTACAGTTCACCATGATGGTTTCATAACCGTCATCACGCATTGCCAGGGCAGCATGTACACAGCAGTAATCGAATTCGATACCTTGACCAATACGGTTAGGACCGCCACCAATCACCATGATTTTGTCACGGTTAGACGGATTAGATTCACACTCTTCATCGTAAGTTGAGTACATGTACGCTGTATCAGATTCAAACTCTGCTGCACATGTATCCACACGTTTGTAGACTGGAGTGACGCCCAGGTTCCAACGGTGCTTACGGAATTGTTTTTGTGAAATACCCATCAGGTTGGCAATACGATGGTCAGATAAACCTTTACGTTTAAATGAACGGATATTGTCAGCGTTCAGATCACCAAAACCTAAAGATTTGATTTGTTCTTCAGTTTTAACGATGTCTTCGATCTGGATCAGGAACCAGCGGTCAATATTGGTTGCCGCAAATACTTCATCAAGCGTGAAACCGTGACGGAATGCATCAGCCACATACCAGATACGTTCTGGACCTGGAACTTTAAGTTCTTGAAGAATCTTTTCGCGCGCACCTTCAGTACCCACTTCGATTTTTTCATCAAAACCAGTTGCACCAACTTCAAGACCGCGAAGTGCTTTGTTCACAGACTCCTGGAAGTTACGACCAATCGCCATAACTTCACCTACAGATTTCATCTGTGTAGTTAGTGTCGCATCAGCTTGCGGGAATTTTTCGAAGTTGAAACGTGGAATCTTGGTAACAACGTAGTCAATTGCTGGTTCGAACGATGCTGGAGTTGTACCGCCAGTGATGTCGTTTTTCAGCTCATCAAGGGTATAACCAACAGCCAGTTTCGCTGCGATTTTCGCAATCGGGAAACCAGTCGCTTTAGATGCCAGTGCAGATGAACGCGATACACGTGGGTTCATCTCGATGATTACCATACGACCATCTTTCGGGTTAATACCGAACTGAACGTTAGAACCACCCGTTTCAACACCGATTTCACGAAGAACTGCTAAAGATGCATTACGCATCAACTGGTATTCTTTATCAGTCAGTGTTTGTGCAGGCGCAACAGTGATCGAGTCACCGGTGTGTACGCCCATTGGGTCAAAGTTTTCGATCGCACATACAATGATACAGTTGTCGTTTTTGTCACGAACAACTTCCATCTCGTACTCTTTCCAGCCAATCAATGATTCATCGATCAATAATTGGTGAGTAGGAGAGAGGTCGAAACCGCGTTCACAGATTTCCAGGAATTCTTCACGGTTGTAAGCAATACCACCGCCTGAACCACCCATCGTAAATGATGGACGGATAATCACAGGGAAACCGAAGCGCGCTTGAATCTCAAGTGCTTCTTCCATAGATTCAGCAATAGCCGCTTTTGGACATTCCAGACCAATTTTACGCATTGCTTCGTCAAACAGTTTACGGTCTTCTGCTTTTTCGATCGCTTCTTTGGTCGCGCCGATCAGTTCAACGTTGTATTTTTCAAGAATACCGTTGGCATCCAGTGCAAGGGCACAGTTCAGTGCAGTCTGGCCACCCATCGTTGGAAGCACAGCATCTGGACGTTCTTTTTCAATAATTGCTGCAACAGTCTGCCAGGTAATCGGTTCGATATACGTCGCATCTGCCATTGCAGGGTCGGTCATAATGGTCGCTGGGTTAGAGTTCACCAGAATAACGCGGTAGCCTTCTTCACGAAGCGCTTTACATGCTTGAGCACCTGAGTAGTCAAACTCACATGCTTGACCGATGACGATCGGACCAGCACCAATGATCAAGATGCTTTTAATGTCAGTACGTTTAGCCATGATGCTTCCTTAATTACTTCTTAGATGCTTCGATAAGTTCGATGAAATGATCGAACAATGGTGCGCAGTCATGTGGACCAGGGCTTGCTTCAGGGTGACCCTGGAAGCTGAACGCAGGTTTGTCTGTACGATGGATACCTTGGTTTGTACCATCAAACAGTGAGCGATGAGTCACACGCAATACCGCAGGCAAGGTGCTTTCATCCACTGCGAAGCCGTGGTTTTGAGAAGTAATCATCACTGTACCAGTTTCGATGTTCTGTACAGGATGGTTAGCGCCATGGTGACCGTGCGGCATTTTTACCGTTTTAGCACCCGATGCAAGAGCAAGAATCTGGTGACCTAAGCAGATACCAAATACTGGAATTTCAGTTGTTTCAACAATTGTTTTTACAGCTTCAATTGCGTAGTCACATGCAGCTGGATCGCCAGGACCATTTGACAGGAATACGCCATCTGGATTTAACGCAAGTACTTTTTCAGCAGGAGTTTGTGCAGGCACCACAGTCAATTTACAGCCGCGGTCTGCGAGCATACGCAAGATGTTGGTTTTGACACCGTAGTCGTATGCAACCACATGGAATTTAAGTTCAGGTTGAGTAAAGCCTTTGCCAAGTGCCCATGAGCCTTCAGTCCATTCGAAACCGGTCGGATCACAGCATTCTTTCGCAAGGTCTAAACCACTTAAACCACCGAATGCACGTGCTTTTTCGACTGCTTCTTCTTCAGTGATGTTTTTACCCGCAAGGATACAACCGTTTTGTGCACCTTTATCACGCAAAATTCGAGTTAATCGTCGCGTGTCGATGTCAGCAATGGCAACTACATTGTGCTGTTTTAAATAATCACCGAGTGATTGATTCGCACGGAAGTTACTATGTAGTAAAGGAAGGTCACGGATAATTAAACCGTTTGCCCATACTTTATGAATACGACCTGATTCAGCGTCTTCTTCGTTGCAACCTGTGTTACCGATATGTGGGTAAGTTAGCGTTACAAGCTGCTGTGCATAACTAGGATCAGTCAAAATTTCTTGATAGCCAGTCATGGCAGTGTTGAAAACGACTTCACCAGTCGTACAACCCGATGCGCCAATTGAAGTACCTTTAAAGATAGTTCCGTCGGCAAGGGCTAAAATTGCTGGGGTGCTCAAACCAAAGCTCCTGAAATTTAGGCTGTAAAAAAGCGAGTAGACGAAAAAAAAGGAAGGTTAATTTTTAAACCTACCCTCCTATGTCTGCTCGCTTGAACTTAACACGGCATTATACGCAGAACCACCCCCTAAGTCCAATAGCTTTACAGCAAAAGTATGAGATAAATGGCTTGCTTTTTGCTTGAAAGTCTGTTTTACGAACAACGTAAAAAAATGTAAGCAATTAAGAATTGTCTAACAAATCAAATCTTAATTTTTATCAAAACTACTAATATGGATGAGTCGTAATATAACTATAGGAATAAGACACATGACTACAGCAGCGAAATCTTCCCAATCCAAGAAAAAGATCAATACCGTGGTTTCAGAAACGACTGAACAGCTTGAAAAAGTAGCAGCTGAAGCCAAAGAACAGGTGGTGGAAACCATCGAAGAAAGCAAAGAGAAACTTGAAGTCGAAGCGAAACAGCTGGGTGATACTGTGCAGGAGCAGTTACGTCAGTTGAAACAGGATCTGTTGCAACGGATCGATACTTTGAAAGAGCAGTTATTTGGTTCGCAAAAAGAACTGACTGAATTAACCAGCTTTATCAAAACCGAATTTACTGCAGTCATTGAAGACTTATCCAATATGGGTAAGGAACTGAAAGAAGATGTCAGCCAGATCTCGACCAAACATAAAGAGCATCTGACTGGTACATTCAAGCGCTCAAAAGACAGTACCATTGAAGTTCTAAAAAAGGTCAAACCCATGGTAAAAGCTGAAAGTTCAGAAAAAAGCCCTGAGCTGAAGAGTTAAGGGAAGACGCTGACTTAAATTGCATGAAAGGAGAACTGGATACGTTCTCCTTTGTCTTTTTGAGGCAAAACGGACTCACAATAATAATGAAAGGGGGTCACGATGCAGCAGCATTATTTTGTAGGTGTACTTTGTTTACTGACGCTGATTATGATGCTTAATCTGGAAAGTTGGTTGATGCGTGCACTTTATCTCGGTGTGATGATGTTATGTCTGGGATTCTTTGGACTAACTTTTGGAACGATTATCCTGATCATCTTCACGTTAACTGTAATTTTTTATGCCGCGGTAAAATCAGTGCAGGACAATTACCGCTTACATCACTAAAATGTCGAAAACAATTAAAATGAACTCTTAGTCTATCAGCTTAAATAACGTTTAAATCATTATCAAAATAGCCAGCCCTAAGTGTTGAGAGCAGGCTAATTATTTCAATTTAATATTGACCTGAATCTACGTAGAGAAAATACAGAAAAATATTTTCTTCAAGCTATAACAGCGAACTTTGAGCGGATGAGCCGGAAAAGCCCATAAAAAAACGTGAGACTTTAATGCTCACGTTTTTTAATATCTTTGTTATCCAGCAAATGCTTTTAATCTGCATTAAAAGACATGCAGCCAATCCCGTTTATTGTGGAAGTCTGCTTCTGGGCTGCTGTGCTGCATCGCGTAGTACTGGTCACCTTGTGAGGTTTTTAATACTGCTGTCAGACCAATAAACAGGTCTGCCCATTTAAGTTTATGCTCAACCATAAACTCGGTCAGATCCAGACTGACATTCAGACCATAATGGGTACGTTTAAGCTGATTCAGTTCGATATCGTATGCAGCAGGTGGCGGCATATCTTCCGGATAGCGATATTCCTCAAACTGATAGGCTTGCCAAGCCTGAGAAGGAGAGAGATTGATTTCACGATAATAATCTTCACCCTGAACCCCGATAAAGATTTCAAAGCAGGTCTGTTCCCACAAAAAATTACGACGGGGATGTGCAGTAACCATTTCTGGCCACAGCACGTACTGGTTGGGATCGCGCAACCAAAATCCGACATTCAAGCTGCATGGATTTTGCTGTTCGATGGCACCGACCAATGAGATTGCCTGAAAACGGCGATCAAATGCGCTGAGTTCGTAACTGGCCATAAATCCTGTACTTAGTTAGAAAGATGGGCAAAACGGACAAGATTGGATAACTTCTGGTTTTGCTTTGGAGCTTTCTTGTAAAGCAGCGCAATTTTACCAATAGTTTGTACCACTTCAGCACCTGTAGTTTCTGAAAGTTCAGCAATGAGTGCTGCACGTGCTTCACGGTCTTCAGCCACAACTTTTACTTTAATGAGTTCGTGATCATTAAGGGCACGATTTAGCTCTTCAACTACAGATTCAGTTAAGCCTTTGTCACCAAGCATTACAACCGGGTTTAATGCATGTCCAATTTGACGTAAACGCTTACGTTCCTGAATAGATAAAGACGCCATGAGAGATAACCTGATTTTTAAAACGGCTTAGTATAGCAAAAGCGAAAAACAAACGCTGTAAATTCTCAGGAAATAATCACTTGTTAATAATCGGGAATCACACCGGAATACTCAGATTTAGATACACATGTATACTGCAAAAAATGTGTTTTTCCCGTACAATGAATCATTAGAAGTTTTTTTTATTTAGAGAGTTATGGCAACACGCATTACCAACCAAAAGTTATCTAAAAGTAGTCGTGCGTGGATGAGAGAGCATCTTGATGACTTTTATGTGAAAAAAGCACAAAAAGAAGGTTATCGTGCCCGTGCTGCGTACAAGTTGCTAGAAATTCAGGAAAAATACGGCATTATCAAACCCGGCATGACGGTAGTGGACTTGGGTGCTGCCCCAGGAAGCTGGTCCCAGATTGCCGGAAAACTGGTCGGTGATAAAGGTCTGGTGATTGCATCAGACATCTTGGAAATGGATGCGCTACCTGATGTGACTTTCTTGCAGGGCGATTTCCGTGAACAAGAAGTATTCGATAAATTGTTAAATATTTTAAACGGACGCACAGTAGACGTTGTAATTTCAGATATGGCCCCCAATACATCAGGTAATAGAGCTGTAGATCAACCACGTCAGATTTATTTATGTGAACTTGCTCTGGATTTTGCCAACAAGGTACTCGGTCCGAAAGGACAGTTTGTAGTGAAAGTATTCCAGGGTTCAGGTTTTGATGAATTTCGTAAAGAAGTCGTCAACAGTTTTGATGTATTGAAGACGATTAAACCTGCTGCATCACGTGCCCGTTCGAAAGAAGTGTTTTTGGTCGGACAGGGACGCAAGAAGGCTTTGAAATAAAGTTTACTTGCCAACACGTTAAAAATTGTGCATTTTGTAGGTTTTTACATTATTGCAAATTGATTTGCAGCTTATTGATTAAGGTCACCCTTCGAGGGCATGATCAAATTAGATTGGAATGGGAAATAAAGCTTTGAGCGATCTTTTTAAGAATGCCGTATTGTGGCTCGTGATACTGGGTGTGCTGGTGTTAATCTTCAGCAACGTCAGTGACCGCAATCAACCGACTACAATGAACTATTCGGAGTTCGTTGCCGCGGTCAATGCTGGCCAAATTAAACAAGTTACAATTGATGGCGAAAGAATTCGCGGTGAAAAATCAAACGGTTCAGAGTTTGAAAGCATTCGCCCGGCAGTTCAAGACCCAGAACTGATGCCAAGCCTGATTAAAAATAATGTGGTCGTTGAAGGTGAAGCGCCTCAACGTCAAGGCTTGCTCATGCAATTGCTGATTGCAAGTTTCCCTGTGCTTCTAATCATTTTGTTATTCATGTTCTTTATGCGCAACATGGGTGGCGGTGCAGGCGGCAAGAATGGCCCAATGAGCTTTGGTAAATCTAAAGCGAAAATGCTATCTGAAGACCAGATCAAAGTAACATTTACTGATGTGGCGGGTTGTGATGAAGCAAAACAGGAAGTAGTCGAAATCGTTGACTTCCTGAAAGATCCTGCAAAATTCAAACGTCTGGGTGCGACTATTCCTAAGGGCGTCCTGATGGTAGGTCCTCCAGGTACAGGTAAAACCCTGCTGGCTAAAGCCATTGCGGGTGAAGCAAAAGTTCCATTCTTTAGTATCTCAGGTTCTGACTTCGTTGAAATGTTTGTCGGTGTCGGTGCATCACGTGTACGTGACATGTTCGAACAGGCAAAACGTCATGCGCCATGTATCATCTTTATTGATGAGATTGATGCAGTCGGTCGTCATCGTGGTTCAGGTACAGGTGGTGGTCATGATGAACGTGAACAGACTCTGAACCAGATGCTGGTGGAGATGGACGGTTTCGAAGGCAATGAAGGCATTATCGTCATCGCAGCAACTAACCGTGCTGACGTACTGGATAAAGCCTTACTTCGTCCAGGTCGTTTCGACCGTCAGGTAATGGTAGGTCTGCCAGATATTAAAGGTCGTGAGCAAATCCTGAATGTACACTTGAAGAAACTTCCTTCTACTACAGGTGTAGATGTCAAAGTACTTGCACGTGGTACACCGGGCTTCTCAGGTGCACAGTTGGCGAATCTTGTAAACGAAGCGGCATTATTTGCTGCCCGTCGTAACAAGAACACAGTCGATATGCATGACTTTGAAGATGCGAAAGACAAACTGTACATGGGTCCTGAACGTAAATCGATGGTACTTCGTGAAGAAGAACGTCGTGCTACGGCTTACCATGAAGCAGGTCATGCGATTGTGGCAGAAATGCTTCCAGGTACAGACCCTGTGCATAAAGTTACCATCATGCCGCGTGGCTGGGCATTGGGTGTTACCTGGCAGTTGCCTGAATTTGACCAGACTAGCCATTATAAAGACAAAATGTTGAATGAACTTTCAATCCTGTTCGGTGGTCGTATCGCAGAGGAAGTCTTCATTAACCAGATGTCGACTGGTGCTTCGAATGACTTTGAACGTGCAACTAAAATGGCACGTGCAATGGTGACCAAATATGGTATGTCGGACAAGTTAGGCGTCATGGTCTATGAAGATGACTCTCAACAGTCATTTATGGGTAGCATTGGTACCCGTACGATTTCTGAGGCAACCCAACAACAGGTAGATGCGGAAGTTCGTCGCATCATTGATGAGCAATACAAGGTTGCACGCGATATCCTTGAAAATAACAAAGATATTGCCCATGCCATGGTGAAAGCGCTGCTTGAGTGGGAAACAATTGATCGTGAACAGATTCGTGACATTATGGAAGGTCGTGAGCCAAAACCACCTAAAGTTTATGTTTCAGACAATCCAGTGATTGATGTAACACCGACTGATGGTCCAATGACTCCTCCGCCATTACCAGCGAACTAAGTTAACAATTAAAACCACCTTCGGGTGGTTTTTTTATGGCTATTGTTTTGTCATATCTAGTTGAATGCTATAGTCAATTTATAAAAATCAATGAGTAAAAATAAGAATGAATTTACTTGTTCTGGAATCCAGTATTTATCAGCTACGTTTGGAGCCACTGAGCTGGGAACATTTTGCAGACTTAGAAAATGCATGTGCCGAAGGGGACTTGGGGGAAGTGTTATATAATTCGGTACCTTACCTACATAAACTTAAACACTACTTTACCCAAGCTTTTGAACAGCAGTCCAAAGGTGAAAGAATGGCTTTTGCCGTGATTGATTTAACTTCAGACCGAGCAATCGGCACCACCAGCTTTCATGATATCAAGCCGGAAATTCCACGTGTTGAAATTGGCTTTACCTGGTATGCCAAACCTTATCAACGAACCTATGTAAACCGGGTCTGTAAATATCTTTTGCTGCAGCATGCATTTGAAGAGCTGAATGCTCAAGTGGTAGGCTTTCGGACTGATCATCTGAATCTTAAAAGTCAAAAAGCTATTGAAGCTCTGGGTGCCAAACAGGATGGCATCATTAGATGTCATATGCTGCGTAAAGATGGCGTGACACTCAGAGATAGTTATATCTATAGTATTTTAAAAAGCGAATGGGTTGATGTAAAAGCGTTACTGCAATCCAAGCTGATGCAATATTCCAATAAGAACTATTTTGAAATCTAGCTATTGAATAGATTGAGCTTTGCTTTATTGATCTTTCCATAAGACAATACCGGGGTTATTGTGAACTAGGATTGAACCATGCAGCTGAAGCCACTACGACCACAGATCTGGACTTTCGGTCATTTGAAACTGGATTTGTCTCAGCCGCATGTGATGGGAATTTTAAATGTGACTCCGGATTCCTTTAGCGATGGGGGGCTGCACAATCAGAAAGATCAGGCAGTAGTAAAAGCCCTGGAAATGATTGCTGATGGTGCCACCGTAATTGATGTGGGTGGTGAATCTACACGTCCAGGTGCATCAGTCGTGGAAGTTGAAGAAGAAATCCGTCGTGTTGTGCCTGTAGTTGAAGAACTGGCTAAGCATGATGTGATCATCTCGATTGATACTTCACAGCCAGAAGTGATTAAAGCAGCCGTGAAAGCGGGTGCACATATCTGGAATGATGTACGCGCGCTCACTCGTCCACAAGCGTTAGAGACGGCAGCAGAACTGAATATTCCGGTGATCATCATGCATATGCGTGGTGAGCCGACTACGATGAATAATCTGGATCAGTATGATGATGTGACTCAGGATGTGATTCGGGAACTGTCACAACGGGTTCAAGATGCTCTAGATGTGGGTGTTAAAGCTGAACATATCATGATTGATCCTGGTTTTGGATTTGCAAAAAATGCCCAGCAAAATTTAAAGCTGTTGCAAGAGTTTTATAAATTGACAGAAATGGGCTATCCGATTTTGTCTGCTTTATCCCGCAAACGTTTTATTGGTGCTGCTCTGAATGGTGCAGAACCACAAGCACGTGCAGTAGGTTCGGCTGCGGCGCATTTGCTGAGCATTCAGCAAGGTGCCTGTATGGTTCGAGCACATGATGTCAAGGTAACAGCAGACGCCATCAAAATCTGGAAAGCTATGCAAAATGCCTAAATCTGGGCTGAAAGACATATAGGAGCACAAGCTGTTTGGCTTTTAAACAGCAATGTGCTATACAGGCACGCTTAAGTTAGATTGTCATCTTTTAGAGTGCCTGTAATGTTTGCAGATTTACTTCTCCCCATGTTCGATGATGAATATTATCCCGATATTCTGGTTGCAGAAATCAAGCAACACATCGAACGTTTTGCTTCAAAAGTATCTAAATCCGGTTTATCAGATCAGGATGTATATCAGCTGGCCCATGAGACTGTGGCAGACATCAATGCCATGAAGCCACAGTTTGAAGATCTGGACTCTTCTCTGGATGATACTGCCGCAGACTATATTGCCGAGGCCATGATGATGGTCGTGCAAGAGCAGGGTCTGTTTGATATTGAAATGGAAGAACTGGTCGTTAATCGCGAATGGTAAAAAAAGCCCTGTTAAACAGGGCTTTTTTTTAATAATCTGAAAATACGTCTTTTAAATTTTTATAATGAATTTCATCCAGTAATTTCTGCTCTTCCAGCATGCAGCTATGATGCAAATCCAGATAATACTGTTTTAAATCTTTTTGATAAGGCACCGGTTCCGGCTCTTTGCTTTGCGATTGCTGATAAGACCAGTAAGCCAGCTGACGGATTTTCTGCAAACGTACCAATAGGGTGCTGCGAGTCGAAACTCTAAAGCAGGGCTCAACTAAAACCGGTACGAGGCTACTGAAAGCAAGCAGGGCCAAACAAGGCAAGGTAATAAATGCTGAGTGAAAATACTGATAATTTATAAATGACAGAATCGCAATCAGGGTTTGCATATACAGGCAGAGTTGCAAACGCTTGGCATAGCGAACAGAACTGTATTTCGCCTGAAACTGGGCGCGCCAGATATAAGGATAGAGCATGCCGATCATTACAATAGTACCTGCACTAAGCGCCTGATATTTTGAAGTCACAAAGTCAGGGTAAAACGGCAGCGAAAAGCACAGGCAACAAAATCCTGTGATCATGATCAGAATACCAATACGTAAATACAGATAGAGATCAGTGGTCTGGTTCAAATATTTATAATGGCCATAGCTGAGGCTGCAAAAGAATGCATCAGGATGGCGTAATTGCAATCTGGCTAGATCAAAAGAACGGGATGCAGACATGGGAAGGGCACATTCTATTGGTGATAATCACGCATAAAAAAAACCAGCTGAATGCTGGAGATTTTCATTGCACCATTCTAATCAGAATTAAAATGGTGCCCGAGGCCAGACTCGAACTGGCACGCTTTGTGGGCGGGGGATTTTAAATCCCCTGTGTCTACCGATTTCACCACTCGGGCATGTGCGCAATAATAGAGGACGAAATAAAGCTTGGCAAGTAAATTTCAATACGTTTGCTTTATTTTCAAGCAATTCAGTAGTTTAAATTAAAAAATTAAATCCATAGTGCTAGATGATAAGCGTGAGAAGTCATGTAATTTTCTATTTCAGGCCGTGATTCATAAAACATTTACAGGTGCTCGTCCAGATAAGTATCGATATCGATGTATTTAATCTTCTTGCACTGCTCATGTTCCAGTTTAAACAAGCGGGTATGTAAATCCGCATAGTGCTGAAGCTGATTTTTCAATTCTTCATTTGGGGAGGTCGGCTTGGAATGAAAAAATAATTTCAGACGTAGTTTCCAGGTTTGTTGATAAGCCCAGAAACAGATGCGACGTAACTGCTGCAGTTGATATTGTTCAGTGCTATTGGTAGCAGGGCGGAACATATTTTCTTTATAGAACCGTACAAAACCAAAACTGATCCCGAAAAAGAATAGAATCCACATGGTCATACTGCTTTGTAGAAAAACCAGATTCAGCGCTTCCAGCACAATGACTACAGTGAGTTTAATCGGTGTATGTCTTAAAAACTGATAGAGGGAATGAGAAGAGTGCCGGATCTGCTTGATCACTAGTGGAACCACCAGCATCAGAAATAACAGAATAGTCAGAATTGCATAAGCTTGCGCCTGAAAGTCTGGGGTAGTTGATAGCTTAGAGGAATAAACATCTTTGAGAACCAGGCTAATCGGTACAAAGATCATGGCAGCCAGCACCCAGGGAATCAGTTCCTTGAGATCACTTAAAATACCCTTGGTCTTGATCTGGCCATAAAACAGATAATTTCTTTTGAAGGCAGCGGGATAAAGCAGTTTAAGTTGCTGCAATAAAAGATCAATCTGTTTGGTTTGCATGATAAAAAGTAAATAAGAAACTTGCCGCCTACTATAGCCAATTTACGCCAGAATGATAGAGATGATCCGGATTTTGCAATTATTAGAGTTGAAGCTAAAGATTTTAATTTTTTAGTGAGGATTTATGCGAAAATAGTCCATTGCATATTTATTTTTTAGGGACAGTTTATGACTGATCAATCTCCTGCGACGCTAAGCGACATCGAAATTTTAGACATCCTTCAAACCATGAAGAATGATGAGCTAGATACGGAAGCAAAAGAAGTTATTCGTCAGGGTGGTAAAGCGGGTCGTCAGGAAGCGCATAAACAGGCGCTGGTCGTATTGAATCAGTCATTTGAAGAAAAATTTGTTGAAGCAGTTTCTCTGGCCCTGAATCTGAATGAAGCCCAAATCAAAAAAATCCGCTATAAGAAAGACCGTATCCGTATTTTAAAAGCGCGTGGTGTTGATTACCTGGCAATTGATGGTGCGGAAACTGCCTTTGTACTGGCACAGATTGCACAGGCGATTCTACGTGAAGATGCTGTTGTGACTCATGACTTACATAATATTTTCCCATTCTGGAAAGAAGGCTGGCCAATGGTGCAATTTGATAATGCCTACAAAATTTTGCAGGAAGATATCCAGATCCATTATCAGGCAGTCCTTGAAGCACTTTTATCAAAAATCTAAATTGAATTGAATGTAAAGAAGCACCTTCGGGTGCTTTTTTAATGAGAATAAAATAGGGAAAGCAGCCAACGCACAGGAAAGATAAACAGCCGCCACCAGGTGATGAGTGGATAATAAAAATATTCGCCTATTCTTAAAGTCGAATCAAATCCTTGCCGGCGCCGTTCATAAGGATAGGGAGTCAGCCAGATTGAAAGTAAAATGAGCACAATTGCTAGGATCAGAAATATAGGCTGTTGATCTTGCATAAAGAAGAAATAGATTAAATATAAGGCCGAATAAAAACTCAGACAGGCGAGTAGCGCAGCAATATTCATAAAAGTCTCATTATTATTGTTTTTCGAGTTTTAAAAAAATTGAAGAAGAACCAGATTATTCTGATTCTTCTGTCGGTGGCTTTTTCACTTCCAGCATACGTGTAACCAGTAACTGGTCAATCTTGAAATGATCAACATCGACAACTTCAAACTTGTAACCCGCATGTAGCACAATATCTGCAGGACGTGGAATCTTGCGCAGCTTGAACATCATAAAACCAGCTAGGGTTTCATAGTTCTCTTCATCTGGCATTTCATCAATTTCCAGCGCATGTTTGATGTCTTCAATGGGCGTACTGCCATCAATCAACCATGAATTGCTGTCACGCTTAATGATCTGCTGGTCTTCTTCCAGGGGAGTAACCCAGTCGCCCATCACGGTAATCATAATGTCGGAAAGGGTAATCACACCTACGACCAAGGCATATTCATTAATAACGACGGCGAACTTTTCCTTGGTTGAACGGAAGCGATCCAGTAATTCAGATAGAGTCAGTGTATCTGGAATGGTTAGAACCGTACGGATGGTATTTTCATTTAACTGAAGTAAAGACTGATTATTCAGAATACGAACCAGAATATCTTTGGAGTCGACATATCCAATCACATCGTCGATATTTTCATTACAGACCAAAAACTTGGAATAAGGAAATTCAGCCAGTTTTTGACGAATACTGGCTTCTGATTCTTTCAAGGTAAAGAACACCACATTTTCGCGAGTCGTCATACTGGAAGGAACATTACGTTCTTCAAGCTCAAACACATTCTCAATAAAGTGATGTTCCTGTTTCTGTAACACACCTGCCTGAGCACCCGCATCCATTACCGCAGAAATATCCGCAAAGGTAATATTATCATCTCGGATGGTATTCACTTTAAATAAGCGGAACAACAGGTTCGCAATGGCATTGATGAACCAGGCCAGTGGTTTACAGATTTTGATAAATACCTGAATTGGATTAATCACCGAGACAGAAATTTTTTCTGGAGCGATCATGGCCAGACGTTTCGGCATCAAGTCCGCAAACAGAATAAATAATGAAGTAACTGCAGTGAAGGACAGGCTGAACGCAATCGTTTCAGTCCAGGGACCTTGATAAAATCTGGAAAGTAAATTGATGATATAAGGGCGGAAGGCGCCTTCACCTAAAATACCGCCTAAAATGGCAACGGCGTTTAAGCCGATTTGGGAAGCTGCAAAAAAGTCAGCAGAGTTTTCTTGTAAATCTAAAACTTTTTGAGCGCGAATATCTCCCGATTCAGCCAAAATTTTTAATTTGACCTTACGGGCACCTGCAAGCGCGATTTCTGTTAATGATAAAAAACCGGCCCCCGCGATGAGTAATAAGATAATCACGATGTTTTGAAAGAGGCTCACGAATCCACCTGTGGATTAATATGATCTAGCTAAAAATATTTTTAACACAAAAAAAGACTTGAGGTACAAATAAAGCAACTCAAGTCTCTAGAGTATAAGCTTAAAAATGAGCAATTTAGCTAATATTCAATTCAATAATGCGAAAATTGCGAATTATTCATTAAAAATTCACGATTTTCTTCTTCGATCATCTGACGCGCTACATATAGAATCAGCTGACGTAACCAGCGATGGGCGGGATGATGATGCAATAAAGGACACCACGCCATCTTCAGTTCAAATTCAGGAATATAGAATGGTGGGTCTTTAATGAGTAGGTTCTGGTTTTTGGCTTGCAGACGTGCAATACGGGTCGGTAATGTTGCTACAAGATCTACATTGGCAGCCAAAAGACCGGGCATCTGATAATGACGGGTAAATACCGAAATCTTACGTTTTTGGCCAATACGTTCAAGAGCCTGATCAATCCAGCCGAGACCTGCCTGTTTCTCAGGATTCACCCCAAAGCCAACGCCCATACCAGTTTTTGATACCCAGATATGCTGTGCATCGAGATAGCTTTTCAGATTCAGGTTACCTGCAGCCGGATGCTTGTTATTTAACAGGCAAGAAAAACTATCACGCCAAACCAGTACTTGATGGAAACTTTGTGGAATTTCATTAAAACGGTTAATCGCCAGATCAACTTTACCTTGTTCCATGTCACGATAGGACACATCACTTGGTGTTAAGAAGTCGAGAACCACATTTGGTGCTTCTGAACGTAATGCTTTTACCAGGCGTGGTACCAGCGTGGCTTCAGCATAATCTGAAGTCATGATACGGAAAACACGGTTTGAAGTATAAGGGCGGAACTCGGTACGCGGTTCCAGAATCATGGAAAGATCCGCTAAGGCGTCGCGGATACGAGGTTGGAGTTCTAGTGCACGTTCTGTTGGAGTCATACCTTCAGAAGAGCGAATCAGGAGGGGATCATTAAATAAATTTCGTAAGCGACGTAAAATGTTACTCATCGCAGGTTGGGTTACCCCAAGTTGTTCTGCTGCACGCGTGACATTTTTTTCACGTAAAAGTACGTCAAGATAAATGAGGAGATTAAGATCGACCCGCTCCAGATTCATAAAAAAAATACCGAAAATAAAATTATGAAATTATATGGATTATGCCATAACTACTATAGCTTGTGTACGCAACTGATGAAAAAAAGCCCAGCTGATTGTACTGAAATACCTTTTTAAAGTCTCTTTCACCGTAGATTTTGCCAGTCTGAATCCTTCTCTATTTTTAAGAGCAGAAAGGAAATCTGGCTGCCTTCGAAACGAAAGAAAGGTATTTCTGAAAAACAGAGGGAATTAGCAAATAATGTGCCAGGTTTGATAAAAAATATTTCAACAAATAAATGAAAAATGATTCCTTTGAAATAAGTATTCTAGGTTTTAAGGCTCATAAAATAAACAAAAATTGCTGAAATTAGGCGCTGCTAAAGTCTTGCAAGACTTAAGTCTAATGAATATTTTTTGCTCTTATTGCTGATGTTTTAGACAAAATCCAATTTCAAAAATTCAAAAATAAAATATAAAATACAATAACTTATAAAAAATTGATCAATATATAATTAGACTTTCATCTACA
Organism: Acinetobacter sp. YH12249; assembly: GCF_013417475.1. Lineage (NCBI taxonomy): Bacteria > Pseudomonadati > Pseudomonadota > Gammaproteobacteria > Moraxellales > Moraxellaceae > Acinetobacter > Acinetobacter sp. YH12249. The sequence continues at coordinate 135,428 of NZ_VPDX01000003.1, forward strand.
TATTTTTTAAATAAATAATGATAATTCTTGCAGAATATTGGATTAATTTTTCGAAGCCCACTAATCTTTAGCTATCCCAACGGATCGTCGAAAATCTGAACAAGTCATTGAGGGTGTGATTTGAGCGGTTCGTTGCAGAAAAATCCTAATATTAATACAGGAATATATCATGACTACATACCAAACAGCGATTGATGCAATCCGCGAATTAAAAGCGAAATTCGGTAACACTTGGGCAGACATCAGTCCTGAAGATGCTGCGCGTATGCAACTTCAAAACCGTTTCAAAACTGGTTTAGACATTGCTAAATATACAGCGGCGATTATGCGTCGTGATATGGCTGCTTATGATGCAGACTCTAGCAAATACACTCAATCACTAGGCTGCTGGCACGGTTTCATCGCTCAGCAAAAAATGATTGCGAACAAAAAATACTTCGGTACAACTGAACGTCGCTATATCTACCTTTCTGGCTGGATGGTTGCTGCACTTCGTTCAGAATTCGGTCCTCTTCCTGACCAATCTATGCACGAAAAAACTTCTGTTCCTGCATTGATCGAAGAAATCTACACATTCTTACGTCAAGCTGATGCGAAAGAACTGAACGACCTGTTCCGCGCACTTAAAAAAGCTCAAGACGCTGGTGATACAGCTAAAGCTGCTGAAATCACTTCACAAATCGACAACTTCCAAACTCACGTTGTGCCAATCATTGCGGACATCGACGCTGGTTTCGGTAACGAAGAAGCGACTTACTTACTAGCTAAGAAAATGATCGAAGCGGGTGCTTGTGCACTTCAAATCGAAAACCAGGTTTCTGACGCGAAACAATGTGGTCACCAAGCTGGTAAAGTTACAGTTCCACACGAAGACTTCATCGCGAAAATCCACGCTCTTCGCTATGCATTCCTTGAAATGGGTCTTGACGACGGTATCATCGTTGCACGTACTGACTCTGAAGGCGCTGACTTGACTCAAAAAATCCCAGTGGTTAAAGAGCCAGGCGACATCGCTTCTCAATACATCAGCTACTTAGACACTCAAGAAATTGACATCTCTGAAGCACAAGAAGACGAAATCCTGATCAAACGTGATGGCAAACTTCACCGTCCTAAACGTCTTGCTTCTGGCTTGTACCAGTTCCGTGAAGGCACTCAGATCGACCGCGTTGTACTTGACTGTATCACTAGCTTACAAAACGGTGCTGACCTTCTTTGGATCGAAACTGCGACTCCAAACGTAGCTGAAATCGCCCACATGGTTAACCGTGTACGTGAAGTTGTGCCAAATGCGAAACTTGTTTACAACAACTCTCCATCATTCAACTGGACACTGAACTTCCGTCAACAAGCGTATGACCGTTGGGTTGCTGAAGGTAAAGACGTATCTGCATACGATCGCGCTAAATTGATGAGCGCTGAGTACGACGATTCTGAATTGGCTGCTGAAGCTGACGAAAAAGTTCGTACATTCCAAGCAGACGCTTCTCGTGAAGCAGGTGTGTTCCACCACTTGATCACTCTGCCTACTTACCACACAGCTGCTCTTTCTACTCACGAGCTTGCTCAAGGTTACTTCGGTTCTGAAGGTATGTTGGCGTATGTTGCTGGCGTACAACGTAAAGAAATCCGCGGTGGTATCGCTTGTGTGAAACACCAAGCAATGGCTGGTTCTGACATCGGTGACGACCACAAAGAAATCTTCGCTGGTGACAACGCGCTTAAAGCGGGTGACGATGCGAAAAACACAATGAACCAATTCTCTGCTTAATCAGCTCTGAATCGATTCTAAAAAACCCTGCGCAAGCAGGGTTTTTTTATACCTAAAATAAAATGAATAACCTTATAAATTGTTGAAATAGCTAGATGAAAGGCAAAATCTTCACAATTTCTTCATGATTCAATTTTATACATATTTTTCTGTGATCAAGCCTTGCATTCTCTAGGCCACTGCCTGAATATCCTTAAGCTGACTCAATAATGCAACGCTTTCCATAATTCATTAAATTCAAAGTGATTCAGACTTATGCTGTCTAAGTTTTTCATTCATCGTCCTATTTTTGCAGGTGTGCTGGCCATTGTAGTCATGGCCATTGGACTTTTTGCGGTGATGAATTTACCTGTTGAACGTTATCCGGATATTGCACCGCCTCGTATTACTGTGGCAACAACCTATACCGGTGCATCTGCAGAAACAGTAGAAGAAAGCGTGACCCAGGTGCTGGAACAGCAAATTAAAGGTATCGACCGCTTGCTGTATTTCAGCTCAAGCAGTGATTCCTCAGGTCGAAGCCGGATCAGCATCAGTTTTGAAAATGGTACCGATCCAGATACAGCACAAGTACAGGTTCAAAATGCGATTAACGGGGTTCTCAATCGTTTGCCAGATGATGTCCAGCGACAGGGCGTGAATGTCTTCAAATCTCTTGGCGATACCCATATGGTCATCGGTTTGTATGATGAGTCACGGCGTAGCAGCAATATTGAACTGTCTGATTATTTGACCACGCATCTGGAACAGGATATTTCCCGAATTGATGGCATTGGGGAAGTGGATGTTTTTGGTTCACAGTTCGCGATGCGCATCTGGCTGAATCCAGCAAAATTGAAACAATATAACCTGATGCCAAGTGATGTGCGGGCAGCGATTGAATCACAAAATACTCAAGTGGCAGCCGGCGCAATTGGTGACTTGCCAACAGTCGATGATCAGTATCTGAATGCCAAAGTCACATCAGGCAGCCGTTTAAAAACAGTCGAAGAATTTGAAAATATTATTGTGAAGTCTGCCCGGGATGGTAGCTTTATCTACTTAAAAGATGTTGCACGGGTTGAATTGGGTGCGGAAAATTATCAGTCATATAGCACTACTAATGGCTATCCTTCTGCCGGTCTGGGCATTTCACTGGCCTCCGGTGCCAATGCAATTGCGACGTCGAGTCTGATCAAGGCTGAAATCGAGCGACTTTCCCAGCAGTTGCCGGAAGGCTATAAAATTGCCTATCCGCGTGACAATACACCGTTTGTTAAAGAATCGATTAAAGAAGTCGTTAAAACTTTATTCGAGGCGGTCATTCTGGTCGTCATCGTGATGTTTATCTTCCTGCAAAACTGGCGTGCCACCTTAATTCCGACTGTAACTGTGCCTGTAGTTTTACTCGGAACCATGGCAGTACTTTATGTTTTGGGACTGAGTATTAATACGCTGACTTTGTTTGCCTTAGTACTGGCCATTGGCTTGCTGGTCGATGATGCCATTGTGGTGGTAGAGAACGTTGAACGTCTGATGCATGAGCAGCAGCTTACAGCCAAAGAAGCAGCGCTGGAATCCATGCAGGAAATCAGCGGCGCACTGATCGGGATTACCCTGGTTTTAACCGCGGTCTTTATTCCCATGGCATTTTTTGGTGGCTCAACCGGGGTGATCTATCGTCAGTTCTCGATTACGCTCGTGGCAGCGATGTCTCTGTCGCTGATGGTCGCACTGATTCTGACACCTGCACTTTGTGCGCTGATTCTAAAACCAAATCCAAAACCTGCCAAGTGGGCGAGTTGGTTTAACCAGAAACTGGATGGTTTGAAGCATCGTTATCTGAAAGTTTCTAATGTCACTCTACAACATAAGGCCATTAGTCTGGTGCTGTTTGCCGGATTGCTCTGCGTATTTGCTTTATTTTATCGCGCCTTACCCACCAGCTTTTTGCCGAGTGAAGACCAGGGTATTCTGAATCTGCAAATCCGGCTACAGGAAGGCGCGCCAATGAAAAACACCATTCAGGTCGGTGAGCAGATTCGTCAGTATTTTCTGGAAGAAGAAAAGGACAATATCGACTTGGTCATGCTACGTTATGGCCGTAACTTCTCAGGTACCGGTCAGAACCTGGCTACCGGTTTTGTAGCCTTGAAGCATTGGGATGACCGTGCTGGAGAAGAAAATACCGCGCAGGCGATTCGTGAACGTGCCATGAAGCATTTTCGCAGTAACCGTGATGCCCAGGTCAATATCAGTATGCCAGCTTCAGTGAATGGTTTAGGGCAAACCGACGGCCTGGATTTCTGGATTCGTGATATTAACGGTAATGGCCGTCAGTATCTGGAAGAGCAGTTCCAGAATATGCAGGCTGTAGCAGCTCAATATAGTAGCTTTGAAAATCTGGATAAGCGTTCCAATCCGGAAAAAGCCGAACTGAAAGTCAATATTGACCAGAAACAGGCTATGGCCAATGGTCTGAGTCAATCCGCAATCAACAGTACGCTTTCAGCGGCCTGGGGGGGTAATTATATTAATGACTTTATTGATCGTGGCCGGATTAAACGGGTGATTATGCAGGGCGATGCAGAATTCCGTTCCAAACCTGAAGATCTGGCGCAATGGCATGTACGTAATGACCTGAACGAGATGGTGCCTTTCAGTAATTTCGCTCAGGTGGACTGGAGTGGTGGTCCTGAGGTGGTCAACCGTTTTATGGGCTATACCTCGCTGCAAATGCAAGCGGATATGGTCAAAGGTTCCAGTTCTGGTGAAGCGATGCAAGATGTTGAAAATCTGGTGGCAGAACAGGATGGCATTGACGTGGTCTGGAGCGGTTTATCCTTTGAGGAAAAACAATCCAGTAATCAGGCAATCTGGTTATATCTGGTGTCGATTGGTTTCATTTTCCTGTGCCTGGCCGCTTTATATGAAAGCTGGACGATTCCGACTGCGGTCATGTCCGCTATTCCTCTAGGGATTGGTGGGAATATCATTTTTAGTTTTCTGGCAGATTTTCCGAATGATATTTACTTCCAGATTGCTTTGCTGACCACGATTGGTCTGTCCTGTAAGAATGCAATTTTAATCGTAGAGTTTGCGGCATTGGCTCAGGAAAAAGGTAAATCGGTAGTTGAAGCTGCACTTGAAGGTGCTTCACTGCGCTTGCGCCCAATCCTGATGACATCTCTGGCCTTTGGTGCTGGGATTTTGCCACTGGTCTTTGCTTTTGGTGCTGGTGCAGCCAGTCGTCGTGAGATTGGAATCAGTGTTTTTGGTGGAGTGATCTTTGGAACGATACTGGTGCTAATTTTTATTCCATTTATGTACGTTTTAATTCGCCAAATGACGATGAAGAAATCACATACATAATATCAATTGAGAATATAGCATTCTAAAATCCCCGTTATAACGGGGATTTTTTTATCGGAAATAAAGAGCTAAAGATTGGCTTAAATTTAAGCATGGTGTGAAAATTGCTATAGAAATCATCTATTCATGGCGTGTGCATCCTAAAGATGCATTTGATGGGGATTTCTGATTTATGTTGTCGCGCTTTTTTATTTATCGTCCCAAGTTTGCAGCGGTCATTGCAATTTTAATGATGGCCCTTGGGGCATTTGCACTTCAAAAAATTCCCATTGAACATATGCCCAATATGGATACGCCAGCTTTAGGCGTTTCCGCAGGTTATCGTGGTGCGTCGGCTGAAACAGTTGAGCAATCGGTGACCCAGATTCTGGAACAGGCGGTAAAAGGCATTGCAGGTCTGGAAACTTTTCACTCCAGCAGTTCGGTGGGACGGGCCCAACTTACGCTGCAATTTGAGCCAGGAGTCGATCTTGATCAAGCCCAGTTACAGGTTCAAAACGCCGTGAATGGTGTATTGAGCCGCTTACCTGAAGAGACGCAGCAGGGCGGAGTCAATGTTTATAAATCAGGGTATGACCAGTTTGCACTATTAAGTTTATATGATGAGAGTGGGCAGAGTAGCGTTACCGAACTTTCAGATTATTTGATGGTCCACGTCGAACCGCGTTTGTCACGTATTGAAGGTGTAGGGGAAATTGACCTGTACGGTGCAGGTTATGCCATGCGGATTTGGCTAAATCCGCATAAGTTGCACCAGTTTAACCTGATGCCAAGCGATATCCGTAATGCCATTGAAACTCAAAACGCGCCACTGGCTTCAGGCGCAATTGGTGGTTTGCCGACGATGCAGGATCAATATCTCAATGCCAAGGTCAGTGCCGGTTCACATTTAAGCAGTGTGAAAGAATTTGAAAATATCATCGTTAAAACCACAGATTCCGGTTCATTGCTGTATTTAAAAGATGTGGCACGGGTAGAACTAGGTGCAGAAAGTTATAACCACATTAACTATACCAACGGACAGCTCTCTTCAGCTTTATCGATTACTTTGGCGCCGCGGAGTAATGCTATTGCCGTGTCCAAACAGATTCAAGACGTATTAAAAAACGCTCAGGCCAATTTGCCACCGCACTACCAGTTGCAAATGACCATGGACAAAACTCCATTTATTACCAGCTCAATTGAACAGGTAGCTAAAACTCTGGTTGAAGCCATTATTCTGGTCATTGTGGTGATGTTTATCTTCCTGCAAAACTGGCGTGCCACGATTATTCCGGCCGTTACGATTCCGATTGTAGTTTTGGCGACCTTTGCAGTGCTGTATGTCTTGGGTATGACTCTGAATAGCTTTACCTTATTTGCCCTGATTTTAGCCATCGGTCTGCTAGTCGATGATGCCATTGTAGTGGTGGAAAATATTGAACGCCTGATGCAGGACGAACATCTGGATGCCAAAGCGGCTGCCTTAAAATCCATGCAAGAAATGAGTGGAGCACTGGTCGGTATTACGCTGGTACTTACTGCAGTATTTATCCCGATGGCTTTCTTTGGCAGTATTACTGGGGTGATTTATCGTCAATTTTCCCTCACTTTGGTAGTGGCGATGTTGCTGTCTTTATTCGTGGCCTTGGTCATTACCCCAACATTTGCGGCACAGTTATTGAAACGCAAACATCATCAGGCTCGCTGGGCACAGCGCTTTAACCATGGCATGGATCAGCTCAATGCCGGTTATCAAAAAGTTTCAGCTCGGAGCATGCGATTGAAATTCACGATGTTGGCACTGTTTGGTGTGTGCATAATGAGCTTCGGCTGGGTATATAAGCATTTGCCGGAAGGCTTGATGCCCACGGAAGACATGGGCTTTGTCATGGGGCAGATCGTCATGCCTGGCAACGCACCGCGTTCAGAAGTCGAAAAAGTCGGGCGTGAAGTACAAGACTATTTAATGAAACATGAATCAGAACGCATTCAGAGTGTAGGCGTTTGGTATAGCGGCAACAACGTTGGTGTAGGCCCGTATCGTGGGCAGCTCTTTGTGGTATTAAAAGACTGGGCTGAACGTAAAAATCCTGAAGATTCGGTCTTTGCCATTGTCGATCGAGCACAGAAACACTTTGCCAATCATGCCAATGCCCAAATTTTCTTTATGGCGCCTTCCATGTCGAGTAATGGTCGTGTAGTCGATTTCTGGTTGCAAGACCTGGATTATAAAGGAGCTGAATTTTTACAGGAGGCATTTGGCCAGATTGAAGCGCGTGCCCAAGGCAAATCATCGATTGAATTTTTACAGCTGGACCAACCCAAAGAAAGTGCTGAGCTGAATATCAAACTTGATGCAGAACGCGTGTTAAAGCATTCCATTCCTCAGCAAAATGTAAACAGTACTTTGGCCGCAGCGTGGGGTGGAACTTACATCAATGACTTTATTGATCGCGGGCAGATTAAACGTGTGATTATGCAGGGTGAAGCAGAATACCGTTCCAAACCTGAAGATCTGGCCTTCTGGCATGTACGCAATCAAAAAGGTGAAATGCTGTCATTTAACCAGTTTAGCAGTCTGAATTGGCAGGGCGGGCCGAACAGTATTAACCGCTATATGGGCTATAACGCTGTTCCAGTCTATGCCGGGATTCCAAAGGACAAGTTTTCCAGTCAGACCATGCAGGATGTTGAAACATTGGTAGATACTCAGGAAGGCGTGAATCTGGCCTGGAGCGGAGCCGCATTGGAAGAAAAGCGTAGCAGCGGTCAGGCGATTTTTCTTTATGTGATTTCGATTGCCTTTATTTTCCTGTGTTTAACCGCTTTATATGAAAGTTGGACCATTCCTGCGGCCGTAATCAGTGCCATTCCATTGGGCGTAGGTGGCAGTATCTTATTTTGCTGGGTCTTTGGTTTCGCCAATGACATCTTTTTTCATATTGCCTTGCTGACGACGATTGGTCTGTCCTGTAAAAATGCCATTCTGATTGTGGAGTTTGCTGCACAGGCAGAGAAAGCAGGAAAAACCTCAATAGCTGCAGCTTTAGAGGGAGTAAGCTTACGTTTGCGGCCTATTCTCATGACCTCTATTGCATTTGCTGCGGGAGTAATCCCTTTGATTTTTGCTTCTGGGGTCAGTGCGATCAGCCGTCAGGAAATTGGTGCCAGCGTTTTGGGCGGGGTCATTTTTGCAACTATTTTGGTATTATTCTTTATCCCGTTTATGTATGTGTTAATCCGAAACCTGTTTCGTGTCAAAGCAACAAATAAAGTTATACAAATCAATCAGGAAAATGAGGAATACTCACTCTAGGGCGGGTATGTTTCATACCTGCATGGAATGATGGTAGGGAAATGCAGTACCAAGAAAAAATACAGCAACTTCATGAGACTCTGCTGACAGGGGAAAATAATATTCATCAGCTTCTACAAAAGCTAAATATTGCCGATCAGGCCAGAATTTTGTCTGAGCTTGGACCAGCAGAACGCTGTCACCATTTCAAGCAGCTGGAACGTCAGGCAGAAGTACTGGAGTACTTACCACTGGCCATGCAAATCCAGCTGGCCTATCAATTTCCTCTGGAGCAACTGGCCAGTCTGATGGATGCCATGCATTCCGATGACTTCATTGATTTATACAAGCAGATGCCCTGTGAAGTGCAGCAGCAGTTACTTGGAAAATTATCTACCCAGTCGCTACAAACCCTGCGAGAGCTGCATGCTTATCCGGAAGAAACAGCCGGTGCATTAATGAGTTCAGACTTCGTCACGCTTGCTCCCGAACTGAGCATGACGGAGGCGATTGAAACGCTACGTGATATTGCGGGGAATCATGACACTTTATATCTGATCTATATCGTGGATGAGAAACAGCATCTGCTCGGTGTGATTTCCTTGCGACAAATTATTCAAGCACGGCCGGATGCCACCATTAATGAGGTCATGACCACAGATGTGGTCTATGCCACAGTGGATGAGGATCAGGAGCAGGTCGCCCGTACCTTGGCCTATTATGATTTTATTGCCTTGCCAGTGGTCGACGCGACCCAGAAGCTGGTCGGGATTATTACCTATGATGATGCCATGGATATTGCAGAGGCAGAAAGTACTGAAGATATTTTAAAATCCGGTGCAGTGACGCCTTTGAATGAACTGAGTCTGAAAACCGCACCGATTCTCAGATTGTATCAAAAACGGGTATTCTGGCTGGTCATTCTGGTGTTTGGCAGTCTGCTCTCCGGAATCGGAATTGCCCATTTTGAAGATATTATTTCCACCCATATTGTGCTGGTATTTTTCTTGCCATTGTTGGTGGGAAGCGGCGGGAATGCTGGTTCGCAATCTGCCACCTTGATGGTGCGTGCCTTGGCAACAGGCAATGTGCAGTTTAAGGACTGGTTTAGCCTGCTGGGTCGTGAATCCCTGGTTGCGTTATGTCTGGGTGGAACGATGGCCATTGCTGTATCAATCTTGGGTTATATTCGAGGTGACGGGATGGTCGCCATCGTACTTGCTTTAAGTATGTTAGGTATTGTGCTGATGGGCTGTCTGATTGGCATGAGTTTACCCTTTATTCTCAACAAGCTGAAAATGGACCCAGCCAGTGCATCAGCACCGCTGGTAACGTCGATTTGTGATGCCACTGGGGTGATTATTTACTTGTTTATTGCCTCTCAATTATTGTTTTAAATACTTAGCAATTACAGCTTAAATAGAAAAAATACTTTATGCTCAATTACATCAGCTTCATTTCTGGAAGAACCTATGCCTGATCCCGGACAAAAAAATAAATTGAGCCAACAGGATGTCATTCGTCTGGAGCGGGATCTGGCCAAGTTTGCCAATATGATGGATTCGGTGGTACGGATTCCATTTACCAAGCAGGGCGTCGGGGCAGATGCTGCTTTGAGTACCATTCCGGTAGCTGGAGATATCGCAGGTTTTGTATTGACCAGTTATGCGATTTATAAAGCCCGTCAGATCGGGGTGCCAAGTGAAAAATTAAAGCCAGTCCTGAAAATGGCCGTCATGGATGCTGTGGTCGGCTTTATTCCTGTAGCAGGAACAATATTTGATATTTTTATTCGTCCTAGCCGTAAGGCACTGGATATTGTGCATCAGCATATCCGGGACGAATACCAGATCCGTACCGATCATCATGTGGTACATCCATTTCTGCATGAAAGTTTGGAACGCAGACAACAGCAATCTGCTTTCTGGCGTAATCCTGTGGTGGCCTGGATCTGGATTCATCTACCAGATATCTTAGGAACTTTCTTTTTGATTCTGTTAATTATGGCCATTGGCTGGGGCACAATGCAGCTCTTTCAATGGTTTAAAGCCTGAAGGTTTATAAACCTAAACTTAATAAAAAAGCCTGCAAATGCAGGCTTTTTTCTATTAAGCAATCAATGCGTTGCTTAAGGGCAATCGAGTTGTTGCAAAGCAGCAACACGTTGTTCAATCGTTGGGTGAGTCTGGAACAGTGCCGCCAGACTAAAACCTTGTTCCTGACCAGCAGAAATTGCAAAGGCTTTCATTTCTTTCGGCATAGTATCCGGCATTTCTGATTCCGCCTGTAAACGTAATAACGCTGAAATCATCGCCTGTTTGCCTGCCAAACGTGCACCTGCTTCATCAGCACGATACTCACGGTAGCGTGAGAACCACAGCACGATCGCTGAAGCCATAATACCAAATACGATATCCAGCACAATGGTAATCACAAAATAGCCAATACCCGGTGCCTCACCTTCTTCACGACCGAAGATCGTACGGTCTACAAAGTCGCCAACTACACGGGCAAAGAACATGACAAATGCGTTGACTACACCTTGGATCAAGGCCAGTGTCACCATATCGCCATTGGCAACGTGACCAATCTCGTGTGCCAGTACCGCACGAAGTTCGTCTTTATTCATGCGTTCAAGCAGACCCGTGGACACAGACACGAGCGCATCGTTCTTGTTCCAGCCTGTTGCAAAGGCATTTGACTGATAAGATGGGAAAATACCCACTTCCGGCATTTTAATGCCAGCGCGCTGAGAAAGTTGCGCAACTTCTTGTAATAACCATGCTTCTGCCTGGTTACGAGGGGCATTTGGGTCAATCAGTTCAGTACCGGTTGTTTTTTTCGCCATCCATTTAGACATGAACAGGGAAATCAGTGATCCCACCATACCGAACACAAAACAGATCACCAACAGGTTGCCTAGATTCAAGCCACCCGCGCCATGGTAACTACCGACACCGAAGAGTGACAGGATAATGCCAGCTACAACCAGTACCGCGAGGTTGGTTAGCAAGAACAAACCAATCCGCATCATTGAGAAATCCTCTTATTATAAAAAAATAATCTGATTAGCAAATGAAAATCATTGAAATCAATATGGGGTGAAATGACTAAAAATTCAAGAAAAAAAATGGCCCTGGATCACAAAACACAGCTTTATTTTTTGCTGCATTTTCGCTAAGGCTATTTAGAATCAAATGATTTTGATTTATTTATTCACTTAAATAAATTTTAGCTGCTGCTGTTGCATTCGCCGTTGCATAAGAACCCATCGGTGCATCGGTATAACTGCCATCAGAATTCATAATAATCTGACGCTGATACTTGGCTGCCTGAATGTGTGAAGTACTGCTGCTATCATTGGAGTAGTTCGCTGAACTGGCAATGATGCGGCCTTCACTGGATGATGTGCTAGACGTGGTTGTACTTGCACTCAGGCCATGAGTATACAGATTTTGATAACGGCTGGTCACACGGCGTACATAATCCTGAGTCTCCCGGAAAGGCGGGATTCCACCATATTTGCTGACATTGCCTTCACCGGCATTGTAGCCCGCCAGTGCCAGGCTGGTATTGCCATTAAAACGCTTTAATAACCAGGCCAGATATTTAGCACCCGCCATAATATTCTGATGAGGATCATAAGCATTACTGACATTAAAGCGACGTGCAGTGGCTGGCATCAGCTGCATCAAACCTTGTGCACCCACAGGGGAGCGGGCATGGGTATTAAAGCCGGATTCAGTATGCATGATTGCTTTAATTAAGCCTTCAGACACACCATAAGTCTGGGCGGCCTGACGAATGATCGAATCAAAAGCGTTCTTATTCTTGCTATAGCTAGGCAAAACTGACGACTCGCTGCTGCCCCAGTTACTATAGCTATGAATATTGCTATCCGGATAATAAGTCTTCTTTTCGACCTGAAGATGATTATAACGGCTCTTCTTATTGGTCAATAAGGTACTGCCGTTTTTATCACGCAACTGATAGATGGTTTCACCGGCATACACCAAATGACTGCAGCCCAGCATAAGCAAGCTACCGATCAGTTGACACCCCAAGAAATACGTCTTTATTTTCATTGTTTATATTTGATAAATAATAAGCTAGAAAAATTCATGGATGAGTTTAACAAAAAATTACGTAATGCACAGCCTTATACGCTGCATTTATAAACGAGTATGTAAACGGGAACGCCTGTCAATATTTTGAACACTAAAATATTTTTTTTATTTAATTTAAAACCTTAGGGTTGACAGCTTTAAGTTATTGATTTTAATAATAAAATAAATTGATCAAAAAATGATCAATTTAAAGAAAAGCCTTAAATTTTGAGGTGAACAAGTTGTCAAGTCCATTTCAATCCACAAAGTTATCCACAGCTTTTGTGGACAACTGTGGAAAAGTCCAAAAGATAAGCATCTCGCTTAAAAATTGAACTAAATCGTTCAATATATCAATCTAAATAAAACATGAAAATGAAACTAATATGGCATTTGTATGAAAATAAATTCTTTTGATGCGATACGGAACCGAATCAGCTAAAATTGCGCGGTATTTCTATTTATGGGTTATTCTCGTCTATGTACTCGCCAGTTGAATCCGAGCAAGGATTTAATTTCAAACCTGAACTGCCAACAAGCTCTGCCTACTACCGTTTGTTGAAGAAGCTTCGCCGCCAGGTCGGACATGCCATTCGCGACTTCAAGATGATTGAAGACGGCGACAAGGTCATGGTGTGTATTTCTGGTGGTAAAGACAGTTATACCTTGCTTGATATCCTGCTTCAGTTTAAACGCATTGCACCGATCAATTTTGATGTAGTGGCAGTTAACCTGGACCAGAAACAGCCCGGTTTCCCGGAAGATGTATTACCGCGTTATTTAGAAGAAAATAACATTCCGTATTACATCTTGGAAAAAGATACCTACAGCATTACTAAAAAACTGACACCAGAAGGTAAGACTTACTGTGCAGTATGTTCACGTCTGCGCCGTGGTTCTTTGTACGGTTTTGCTCAGGAAATTGGGGCGACTAAAGTGGCACTGGGTCATCACCGTGATGATATTCTGGCAACATTCTTTCTGAACCTATTCCATGGGGGCAGCCTGAAAGCCATGCCGCCAAAACTGCTGTCTTCTGACAAAAAGAATATCCTGATTCGTCCATTGGCCTATGTGGAAGAAAAAGACATCATCAAATATGCACAGATGCGTCAATTTCCAATTATTCCATGTAATTTATGTGGCTCTCAGGAAAATCTTCAACGTGCCATTATCAATGACATGTTACGTGAATGGGACAATGCACATCCAAAACGTCTGCACAGCATCTTTGGTGCCTTGCAAAATGTTTCACCATCTCAGTTAGTTGACCGCGAATTATTTGATTTTGAAATTCTGGATAGCCAGCGCGAATTCGATTTCAAAGGCAGCTGTTCAACTGAAGAGGCGGTAGAAGGTGAGAACCGCCGCATCAATATGGTCAATTTGGGCTTTGCAGCGGACTAATCGACCTATATAAAGTTAAGCCGATACAGGCATGGGCTACGGCCTATGCCTGAATCAAAAATAACACAAGATAAGAACTACAAAAATTGAACGGTGCGTACAAAATTCGTTAGCCTTTGCCATAATGATCATGTTATAACAAGTCACAAGCATAATAGCTTCAACCTGATGTCGTCTGGATAGTCGACACAAATGAATAAATAAATTGAGGAAAGATCATGCCTGCTTTTTTAACTGATGATTGGTTTTCGACTGTAGACACGCTCACTGCACAAGCTGGTGATTTGGATTTGCCACCTGCTTTGGCGAATCTGGCAATTAATTTGGTCGTTGCAGACACTACAGGTAATACAGAATTATCTTTGGAAGGTGGCGCGATTAAAAAAGGTTTGTCTCCAAATGCAAAAACAACATTGAACATGGATGGCGAAACCTTACGTAAAGTTTTCCTTGAGTTTGATATGGCGGCTGCAATGCAAGCCTTCATGACAGGTAAAATCAAAGTGCAAGGCGATATGTCTCAATTGATGGCATTACAAACAGCGAAGCCAAGCCAAGCTCAAAAAGACCTCTTCAAGAAAGTTCTTGAAAATACCACAGCTTAATAGTTTTGATCTAAAAAGCTGTAGTAAAAAAAAGCTTACCCTGAGGTAAGCTTTTTTTTATAGCTGAATATCTGGATTTGAAATGATCAGGCTTAAATATTCACCAGCTGTGGAGTGGTCTTGATGTGTTCCAGATAGGCACGAATACGGGTCACGTATTGCAGGGCCTGACGGTAACGACCATTACTGGCTTTATTCTGTTCCAGATAAGCATACAGGTTTACCCAGTTATTCGGATTCTTGCCTTGGGCCTGAATACGTTTTTGCAGCTGATTCACAGCACCTGGGCCCATGTTATAGGCAACTAAAGCAAACCAGTTACGATCCGGATAAGGGATATGTTCATAACGGCTCAGCATCTGGTCATAGTATTTGGCACCCCCATCAATACTTTCGCCTGGATCTGTCCGGTTACTAACCCCCATCGCTTTTGCGGTAGAGCTTGTGAGCATCATCAGACCGCGGACACCGGTGGGAGATACGGAGTTTGGCTTTAGATAGGATTCCTGGTAACCGATCGCGGCGAGCAGGTGCCAGTCCAGATCGTACTGCTGAGCAGATTTCTGGAAGCTCGCCTTGTATGTGGGGAGTCGCTGGTTCAGGTCCTGTTGAATTTCATCCCAAGAATGTTCTTCTACCACATTCTGATTGTAGAAGGATGCAAGCTGCTTGATCGCACCGCTTTGTTTGCCTTGACAGACAAAAGCACTGGCGGTTTGACTCAAGGGATCACTGGCTGATTTAAATACCAGATTCAGATTGGAATTCAGTCCATTACTGGCCAGTGCAGACTCATCACCACAAGTGGCAGAAAAAGCTGTTAAACGCTGTTGTTCAATCGTACCCAGATCAGTGGTGGTCATGGCCAGATTGGCTTTGCCTTGGGCTACCCATTTCAGGGCCGTGGCATTATCCGGAACAGTTTTAAAATCCAGCTTAACATTCAGGCTGTTGGCATAGTTACGAACCAGGTCATAACCAAAGCCATGCTGATGTTGTCCATCCTGAAACACAGTCGTTGGACTTTGAACTGTGACGACGGTGAGTTTGTTGCTATTGACCACATGATCATATTGAAATGTGGTTTTAGTGGCATTGATACTATGAAAGGGGATAAGTGCCGTACTCAGTACCAGTGCTTTTACAGGGAGAGAAGAGATAAAAGAGCTAAGGCAAAGCCTCGACCCAGTGGTTGAACTACTGTGCATGTTGTCTCCGCTACAAGTAATTTATGCCCTAAAAATCACAGCCAATACTAGCCAGAAACTTTTAAAAGTTTGATAAATTCAATAAGGGTTGGGCAGTCATGACGTCATTCAAAAATGACTAAATTGATCGGGAAATATGTAGAAAAACTACATAGATTAAAAAATAAGCGATTCCAAAAGTAGGGTGCATATTAAAGATCAAAAAATGAATTGTCAAATTTTGTACATAATTTATTTTTTAAATGTAATTTAAGTTATTAAATTTATTGAAGAAAAAAATTGCATATTCTGGCTTGTCCTAAAACTCCAAATAAAATAAGCTCTTAATGTCTAAAAACTGGTTCAAAATTGGCAATTAAAATACATGAAATCTAACCTGATTACCCGTGGTGGACATGATAAATTGGTGGCAGAACTTAAAAATCTCTGGCATGAAGAACGTCCTGAAATTACCAAAAAAGTGAACTGGGCAGCCAGTCTCGGCGACCGTTCGGAAAACGCAGATTACCAGTATAACAAACAGCTTTTACGTAAAATTGATCGTCGGGTTCGTTATCTGGGCAAGCGTCTGGAAGAGCTGCGAATTGTTGATTTTTCTCCTGAACAGGAAGGCAAAGTTTATTTTGGTGCCTGGGTCGAAATTGAAAATGAACAGGGTGAGCAAAAGAGCCTTCGGATTGTGGGCGTCGATGAAATTTATGATCATCATCCGCAGCATATTTCGATTGATTCACCCATGGCGCGTGCCCTGTTAGGCAAGTCAGTGGATGATGAGGCTGAGGTGATGACACCATCCGGCAAGAAACTCTGGTTTATCAATTCAATTCGCTATGAAAAGCCAGAAAATTCAGAAGATTAATGAAATTGATTTTATTTTGCGCAGTTGATGCAGAGAAATTGGAAAAATATTTGCCAAGCGCAATTTTTATTTATATGATGGCGGCCATGGAAGCGTGGCAGAGCGGTTTAATGCACCGGTCTTGAAAACCGACGAGGGCTTATACCCCTCCGTGAGTTCGAATCTCACCGCTTCCGCCAGATACGAAAAACCCCGATCATTGATCGGGGTTTTTATTTTTAACTCATTAAAATGATTTTAAATTTTCATTGTTCAAAATGATGTAAATATAGGGATTAAATTTCATCCTTAAAATAAAAATATCAGCACCAAGATTCTGTGTATAAAATTTTATCTACTCTAAAATTTTCGTCTGATTTTTGACTGAATGAACTGATTTTTACAGAAGTTTTGCGAAAATTTATTGCCAAGAAACAGAAATATTTATATGATGGCGGCCATGGAAGCGTGGCAGAGCGGTTTAATGCACCGGTCTTGAAAACCGACGAGGGCTTATACCCCTCCGTGAGTTCGAATCTCACCGCTTCCGCCAGATACGAAAAACCCCGATCATTGATTGGGGTTTTTTATTGTCTGATCATTGGGGTTTATAGGTCAGACTCAGATGGAAGGCTGCCCTGAATTTCCTGTTGTATCCATGCAACAAATTTTTCAATCAACGGTGAGCTTTCCTGACTGGAATGGACCAGATAATAGCCTCGTTTCTTTTCTAAGGTCTTACTGGATACCAGCACCAATTCCTGTCGCTTTAATTCTTTTTCAATCAGCATTTGCGGGATCAAGGCCATTCCCATGCCATGGCTAGCCACTACAGCGAGCATAGAAAACAGTTCATGTCGTTGCCCCTGAAAAGGATTCGGATGCTGGATCTGATGTAGCTTGAACCAGTCTTCCCAGATATTCGGTCGGGTGGTTTGCTGTAATAAAGGGAGTTGAACCAGTTGTTCAGCACTTAAGTCATAGCTGTAGTCATTAATCTTCTGTGCATCGGGAAAATACTGTTGAATCAGATCAGGCGTACAGACAGCAACTACATCTTCATGCATTAGAAAATGGCTATGCGTACCCGGCCATTGTTCGACCTGTTGAGGTGTTCCTGCATAAATGGCAGCATCAAAAATCTGTTCCTGAAACAGAAAAGGGCGGGTGCTGGTTTCCAGATGTATCGTAATTTCAGGATACAGCCGATTAAAGCTCTGGAGTTTAGGTAATAGCCAGCGAGTCGCAAACGTAGGCACTACGCCCAGTTTTAAAGTACCGCCGCGCCCTTGATGCGTAATGACATCCAATGTTGCCTGTTCCAGTCCTTTTAGATATGGAGTGATACTTTTTAAATATTGCTGTCCAGCATGATTGAGTTCTACACCATGCCGCGTACGGGTAAATAAAGCTGTGCCTAAATACTCCTCCAGTTGCTGGATCTGGCGTGAAATTGCACTTTGGGTTAAAAACAGTTCCTGCGCTGCATAAGTATAACTGGCATGACGTGCAGCAGATTCGAAACAGATCAGCGCTTGCAGGGAAGGTATTTTTCTACGCACCTGTTCATCCTTGAACTTAAAATGGTCAGATATCAATAAATGGTATATCACTCTTATACTACTATACGACTTTGGTATAAAAAACAGGCAAATAAGCTAAGAAAATAATTTCTAGAAATAGCAACTTATATAAGGTATGCATAAAGTGCATAGCTGCATGCAAATTTATTGTTTGAACAAGTCATGATTCATGCCTAGAGTCAATCTGAAGGATAAAACAACATCATCTAATAGATAGATGAAGGATTGGAAGGGAATACTATGAATCAAATGGTCGATACGAAAAAAACCAGCAAAGTCTATTTTAACTGGCAGGATCCGTTCTTACTGGAGCAGCAGCTGACTGAAGAAGAACGCATGATCATGGAATCTGCGCGTGCATATTGTCAGGGACAGTTACAGCCGCGTGTATTAGAGCAGTTCCGTCATGAAAAAACCGATCCAATGATTTTCCGTGAAATGGGTGAACTGGGTCTGCTGGGCCCAACCATTCCTGAGCAATACGGTGGCGCAGGTCTAAACTATGTCAGCTATGGTCTGATTGCACGTGAAGTAGAACGTGTGGATTCGGGTTATCGTTCTATGGCCAGTGTGCAAAGTTCTCTTGTGATGGTGCCAATCAATGAATTTGGTTCTGAAGAACAGAAACAGAAATATTTACCGAAATTGGCGACCGGTGAATACATCGGTTGTTTCGGTCTGACTGAACCAGATCATGGTTCAGATCCGGGCAGCATGATTACCCGTGCGAAAAAGGTGGATGGTGGTTACCGTCTGACGGGCGCGAAAATGTGGATTACTAACAGTCCGATTGCTGATGTCTTTGTGGTTTGGGCAAAAGAAGTGTCTCCTGAAGGCAATGTCGGTGATATTCGTGGCTTTATTCTAGAAAAAGGCTGGGAAGGGCTTTCTGCACCAGCGATTCACGGTAAGGTTGGCCTACGTGCTTCGATCACCGGCGAAATCGTCATGGACAATGTTTTTGTTCCAGAAGAAAACGCGTTCCCGGAAATTCGTGGTCTAAAAGGTCCATTTACCTGTCTGAACAGTGCCCGTTATGGTATTGCCTGGGGTGCGATGGGTGCAGCTGAATTCTGTTGGCATACAGCGCATCAATACACCATGGACCGTAAACAGTTTGGCCGTCCATTGGCTGCGAATCAGCTGATCCAGAAAAAACTGTCAGACATGCAAACTGAAATTGCATTAGGTCTGCAAGTGGCTTTACGTTTCGGACGCATGAAAGATGAAGGCATTGC
Source organism: Acinetobacter sp. YH12249 (assembly GCF_013417475.1). Lineage (NCBI taxonomy): Bacteria > Pseudomonadati > Pseudomonadota > Gammaproteobacteria > Moraxellales > Moraxellaceae > Acinetobacter > Acinetobacter sp. YH12249. The sequence continues at coordinate 154,812 of NZ_VPDX01000003.1, forward strand.
TTCAGTAGAAGGCACTTCACTGATCAAGCGTAATAACTGTGGTAAAGCTTTAGACATTGCCCGTTTAGCGCGTGACATGATGGGTGGTAACGGGATCTCTGATGAATTTGGTGTAGCTCGTCATCTGGTGAATCTGGAAGTGGTCAACACTTATGAAGGTACACATGATGTACACGCCTTGATTCTAGGTCGTGCGCAAACAGGTATTGCTGCATTCTCCAATTAAAAAAGGAAACTTTTTCGTGCAGGGTATGGCTTTCAATCGCCTAACCTTGCGTCATTTTCTTACTCCAATTACACTCCTTTGCCGAAGTGATGTTTGACTTCGGCATTTTTTATATCTCTATGTTTGCAAGAATTCATCTAAAGCTTGAGTGAAAATAGTCACATTCCGGTTGACGCGGTATGATAGACAGATTCAGTCATTGGAACAGATTATGAAAATTGTCGCAGATGAAAATCTGGCATTTACCGATTATTTCTTTGCAGAATTTGGCGATATTCAGCATCGTGCAGGAAGAACTCTCACTTCGGAAGATGTAAAAGATGCCGAGGCTTTATTGGTCCGTTCCGTGACCAAAGTCAATGCAGCACTCGTACAGGACAGTCAGATTAAATTCGTCGGCAGTGCCACCATTGGTACAGATCATCTGGACATTGCTGCACTAGAACAACAGAACATCCGCTGGAGCAATGCACCCGGTTGTAATGCGCAGGCGGTAGCTGAATATGTGATTACGGCTCTATTATATTTACAACCCCAATTGATCAATGCAAATAAAGATTTCACCTTGGGTATTGTCGGTCTAGGAAATGTCGGTTCGCGTTTAGCAACAATGGCCAAATTGCTAGGCTGGAATGTGATTGCCTATGATCCCTTTGTACAGCGCGATCAGGTTCATCAGGTTGAATTTGAAGAACTGCTAAAAACTGCAGATGCCATTTCCATTCATGTACCTTTAACCAAAACAGGTCAGCATCCAACTTATCATTTAATTAATGCTAATGCTCTTGGACAAATGAAGCCTGAAGCCATTTTAATTAATTCAGCGCGTGGGCCAGTCATTGAAGAAGCAGCACTAATTGCTGATATTCAGGCAACTCAACGTCAGGTTGTACTGGATGTGTTTGAGCATGAACCGGAAATTTCTGAACAGTTGCTGAATCTGATTACTTTGGTGACGCCGCATATTGCAGGTTATAGTCTGGAAGGTAAGGCACGCGGTACTCAAATGATTTACGACGCATTTTGCCAGACTTTCGGCTTTGAGATTAATAAGCAGTTTGAAAGCCAGTTGCCTGTCTGTGAACAGTTTTTCCAGAATCAGGATTTAAAACTGGCGCTACAGCAGCATTTAACCCAGATCTATGATATCGCCCGTGATGATACCAATCTGCGTGCCTGTTTAAAAGATGGCAAAGTCGATCAGAAAGCATTTGATCATTTACGCAAGACTTATCCTTTACGCCGTGAATGGGCCGCTCATGGAGGGCCAAAGGCATGAGTCAGATTGTATCTTATCAACCGACCTGCGACTTAAAAGCCATTAAAGCACGTGCCAACATGTATGCCCAGCTCCGTCAGTTTTTTGCTGAACGTGACGTGCTGGAAGTAGAAACACCGATTTTATCTCAGGCTGGTGTGACCGATGTGCACCTGGCTTCGATTCAGGCCCAGCGTCATGTCATGGGTAAGCTCGGCACACATTATCTACAGACCTCACCTGAATTTGCCATGAAACGTTTATTGGCCAGTGGTAGTGGGCCGATTTACCAGATCTGTAAAGTGTTTCGCGATGATGAACACGGCCACAAGCACAATAGTGAATTCAGCATGCTGGAATGGTATCGTCCGGCCTTTAGTCTGAAAGATCTGATGTTTGAAGTGACAGATCTATTAAATGTGACGCTTAAGGCACGTTTTGGAGAAATCCGCCCCACTGTGCTCAGCTATAAACATGCCTTTATGGATCGCCTGGATCTCAATCCTTTACAGGCCACTTTGCAGCAACTCAAAGATTGCTGTCGCAGGGTAGGTCTCAATCTGGACTTGGGGGATGACCGTTTAGGGTATATCGACCTTTTATTCTCGCATATGGTCGAGCCAAGCCTGGGTTTCGATACGGCTGTATTTCTGACAGATTTTCCACCGGAACTGGCATCATTGGCTAAAACCAGAATCGATGAAGATGGGGAACTGGTTGCGGCCCGTTTCGAGTTGTATATCGAAGGGCTGGAACTGGCCAATGCTTATGATGAGCTGATTGATGCTGAAGTTTTGCGTTCCCGCTTTGAAGCAGATAATGCAGAACGGGCAGCGCTTGGCTTGCATGTCATGCCGATTGATGAGTATTTGCTGGCGGCATTGCCACAAATGCCGGAATGTTCAGGTATTGCCCTGGGTCTTGATCGCTTGCTGATGATTGCAACCAATCAGATGAAATTGGAAAAAGTGATTACTTTCCCTGCTGAAATTTCATAAATTAAATCCACGATTGATCAGCTGGTTATGACTGGCTGATCATTCCAGATGCTTGCGAAATCCAATACTGTAACTGTCAAATCCCAGTCCTTGATAAAAGGCATGCGCAGGATAGCGTTCTTCGCGATTTCCGCTGTTGAGCTGAATCATCTTGAAGCCTTGCTCTTTTGCAATCTGTTCAATAACAGCCATCAGTTGCTTGCCAATACCTTTTCCACGATGGGCCTGATCAATTACAAAAGCCTGAATCCTTAAATATCCACCGTCAAATTCCCAGGTGTATTCTTGAATAAAACCGGCATAGCCGATCACATGTGAATCCTGTTCTATAACCAGTGTCTGATAATGACTGTCTTGATGCAGATGCTCCCAACGCTGTTTGATATTTTCCAGCGTAGAGGGCTAGCCAAGCTGAATCGTGAGTTGATGAACATCATGCAGGTCTTTTTCAAGATCCAATGTACGGATGAGATAAGTCATTAGACATGGTCTTAGCTAAAAATAATATCAATCATAATCAATATTTAATTTGCTTAAGTTTTTAAATTACACGATAGCTTCAAAGAATTATTGCTATTTATATAGAAAATCGAGATGAGTGAGATTTGAGATATTAAAAAGGCCCCCGAAGGAGCCTGATGTTTAGAGTATGGCACTATGCTGTTCTTTCAGTTCTGCCAAAGCCGCAATCCGTCGTTCAATCAGCATTTCACCAATATCCGGACCTTGAATTTCTGGTGGCAAATCTTGTGCTTTGATGCTACGTACAACCTGCATGGCATCCAGCACATATTGAGCCTGAGGATAAGCACGATTTTCCAACCCCAAGCGGCCGCGAGAGTCACATTCACAGGCCTGTACAAAGGCTTCAACACGTTCAGGACGACGCAATACATCCAGACGCTGCAATAAACGCCATAAAGTGCCTGGCTTTAAATTAAAAGCCTGGTGACATTTTAAGTGTTCTTTACAGACCGCCAATGCCAGTTGTTTGGTATGAGTCGGAACTCTTAAACGTTCACACAGCTCATTTACCGGTTTGATCCCACGTTCTTCATGCATGATATGGCGTGGCAATTCTTCTACAGGGGTTAATGCCTTACCCAGGTCATGAACCAGAACTGCAAAACGCACATCTAAGCTATAATTTTGGCGGCAGGCTTGCTGTAAAGACATCATGGTATGAATACCACAGTCAATTTCAGGATGATATTCAGGACGTTGCGGAATCCCGTATAAGGCATCCAGTTCCGGGAACAGTACTTTTAAAGCACCACAGCTGCGTAATACTTCAAAATACACATCTGCATCCTGTTCCATCAGTGCGCGTGTAGTTTCTTTCCAGACCCGCTCAGGTGTCAATGCATTAAGCTCACCGGATTCCGCCAGCTGTTTCATCAGCACCAAAGTCTCTTCTGCGATGCTAAAACCCTGATGTTGATAACGCGCAGCAAAGCGGGCAATCCTTAAAACACGTAAAGGATCTTCGACAAAAGCTTCTGATACATGACGCAGAACACGATCAGCCAGATCTTTTTGACCGCCATAAGGATCATAAATCTTGCCTGAATCATCCATGGCCATGGCGTTGATGGTCAGGTCACGGCGGATCAGATCCTCTTCCAAGGTGACATTGATATCGGTATAAAATTCAAAACCATGATAGCCATAGCCAGACTTGCGTTCGGTACGTGCCAGAGCATATTCGTCTTTGGTTTCAGGATGAAGAAAAACAGGGAAGTCCTTGCCAACAGGTTGAAAACCTTCAGCAAGCAATTGTTCCGGCGTCGCGCCGACAACCACATAATCTTTTTCGTGATAGGGGTGTCCAAGTAAATGATCCCGAACTGCACCGCCTACTAAATAAACTTGCATGAAAAAACCTCTATTCTTACAAGCATCATGCTACAGAATAGAGGTTTTCTCAAGTCAAGAAGTTACGCTGATGCGTACATTCCTTAGAGCGCGTTTTTTTCTGCTTCCTGAATTTCAGCGACAGTTAACGCAGTCATATTCACTACGCGACGAGTCGTTGCAGTTGGTGTCAGGATATGAACAGGTTTCGCAGCACCAAGCAGGATAGGACCAATGGTCACGTTATTACCTGAAGTTGCTTTTAACAGGTTAAACGAAATATTGGCTGCATCCAGATTTGGCATGATCAGCAGGTTTGCAGAACCTTTGAAACGAGAGTTCGGGAATGCAAACTGACGGATATTTTCGTCTAATGCTGCATCACCATGCATTTCACCTTCAACTTCAAGCTCAGGTGCAGTTTCAGAAAGGATTTCATATACACGGCGCATTTTTTGTGCGCTGGCATCGTGCTGGTCTGAACCGAAACTAGAGTGAGAAAGTAGGGCAACACGCGGTGTAATACCGAAACGACGTACTTCTTCAGCAGCCAGAATCGTCATCTCAGCAAGCTGTTCAGCTGTTGGATTACGGTTGATGTAGGTATCCGCGATGAACAGGTTACGCTCTTCCAGCATTAATGCATTTAAGGTAAAGAAGGTATTATGGCCATCCTGTTTGCCGATGACATTGCTGACAAAGTCTAGATGGATGTCGTAGCTTGAGTAAGTACCACATAACATACCGTCCGCCATGCCATGACGTACCAGCATCGCAGCGATCAGGGTAGAACGGCGACGTGCTTCACGGTGTGCATATTCAGGCGTTACACCTTTACGTTGCATCAGGTTGTAATAGTCATCTGCAAATTTTTCGTAATCTGGGTTCTTTTCCTGATCCACGATAGTGATATTCACACCATCTTCAAGACGTAAGCCTAATTTCTTGATATTGGCTTCGATGACTGCTGGACGACCCACCAGAATCGGTTTTGCCAAGCCTTCATCCACTGCAATTTGCGCAGCACGCAGTACACGCAGGTCTTCACCTTCTGCATAAGCGATACGTTTAGGATCTGTTTTAGCTTGTGCAAAGATTGGTTTCATCATGAAGGCTGAGTTGTAAACAAACTCAGACAGACGTTGACGATATGCCGAGAAATCCTGAATCGGACGAGTCGCCACGCCAGAATCCATTGCAGCTTGTGCAACTGCAGGCGCAATTTCCAGAATTAGGCGTTGATCCAGTGGACCAGGAATCAGGTAATCACGGCCGAAAGAAGCTGATTTTTCGCCATAAGATGCAGCATCTGCTTCTACGTGTGCCATACGTGCAATCGCGTGTACGCAGGCAATTTTCATTTCTTCATTAATGGTGGTGGCACCAACGTCTAATGCACCGCGGAAGATGTAAGGGAAGCACAGTGCATTGTTTACCTGGTTCGGATAGTCAGAACGGCCAGTCGCCATGATGACGTCATCACGAATTTCGTGTGCATGTTCAGGCAGAATTTCTGGATCCGGGTTCGCCAAGGCAAAGATAATTGGATCTTTGGCCATCAGTTTCACCATTTCTTTGGTGAGAATACCGGCTGCAGAAAGACCCAAGAACATATCTGCACCTGCAATCACGTCACCGATCTGAGAGGCATCAATGTCTTGTACATATGCTTTTTTAGATTCGTCCAGACCTTCACGTTTAGTTGTTAATAGACCACGTGAGTCAGCAACGATGATATTTTCTTTTTTCGCGCCAAGGGCACAAAGCAAGTTCAAGCAAGACAGGGCAGCAGCGCCGGCACCTGAAGCAATGATCTTGATTTCATCAATTTTTTTGCCATTTAATTGCAATGCATTCAGAAGAGCAGAACCTACAATGATTGAAGTACCATGCTGGTCATCGTGGAACACAGGAATTTTCATGCGTTCACGAAGTTTCTGTTCAATATAGAAACATTCTGGAGCCTTAATGTCTTCCAGGTTGATCCCGCCAAAAGTGGGCTCTAGAGAAGCGACAATATCAACAATCTTGTCTGGATCATTTTCAGCAATTTCGATATCGAATACATCAACACCCGCAAATTTTTTGAACAGTACGCCTTTACCTTCCATGACTGGTTTAGACGCCAGTGGGCCAATATTACCCAAACCAAGAACTGCTGTACCGTTACTGACCACTGCAACCAGGTTACCGCGTGCGGTATAAAGTGCAGCTGTTGAAGGATCGCGTTCAATCTCAAGACATGGTGCGGCAACGCCAGGCGAGTAAGCAAGGGCTAAGTCACGTTGGTTGACCAATTGTTTGCTTGGTGTAACGCTGATTTTTCCTGGAGTAGGGAATTCGTGATAGTAAAGAGCCTGCTGCTTTAAAGATTGTTCGTCCATCTGTATCTCTATCGTTGTAAAGATTACCCAGAAAGCGGGTAAAAAATTGCATTTATGGCTCTGAATATAACATTTGTTAAGCACTTAGCCCAGTCAAAGTCGACCATTTTTGCGACAATCTTATTCGAGGTAGATATAGACTTAGACTTGATATATATAAGTTTCAGCGACGCGATTCTGTTCTAAATATGCAGTTGCTTCCAGTTCCGGCAATGGCTTGGAGAAGAAGTAGCCTTGGGCAATATCACAATCTAAATCACGCAGATATTGCAGCTGTTCTTCAGTTTCAATACCTTCAGCGACGACAGTCATGCCCATGGCTTTACCCATCGCAACCATGGCGCTGACAATCGCTTCCTGTTTATGTTCGCCAATTTTAGAGACAAAACTGCGGTCAATTTTGAGAATGTCAATAGGAAAATCGGCAAGATAGGACAAAGAAGAATAACCGGTTCCGAAGTCATCCAGCGAGATATTAATCTGGCGCTGCTTGATCTGGTTCAGCAGATTTTTGACAGATTCAGAGTTTTCAATCAGTGAAGATTCAGTAATTTCCAGTTCCAGACTGGTGCCAGAAATCTGGTTTTCGCTAATGGCCTGATCCAGATCATCGAGTAACTGACCACGACGCAGTTGCTGTGCCACGATATTCACAGAGACACAGATATTATGAAAGCCAAGATCATTCCATTCACGAATCTGTTTGGCAGTTTGCTGAATCACCAGACGGCCGATCTCGGAAATCAGGCTGGTCTGTTCGGCTAAAGGAATAAACAAGCTAGGTGGGATGATGCCTTTTTCTGGATGTTTCCAGCGCACTAAAGCTTCAAAGCCATAAATATGCTGGTCATTGAAATTAATTTTCGGCTGATAATAAACTACGAGTTCGCCATTTTGGATGGCTTTACGCAGATCGCGTTCAATGAAAATTCCTTGCTCTAGCAAAGCTGTATTTTCATTGGAGTAAAAATGGATAGTATTCCCGCCTAGATTTTTGGCTTCACTCAGCGCCTGTTCTGCACAGTTATTTAAATAGTCTAACTGACGACCATGATCTGGATAGAAGGCTACACCCATCGACAGGGTAATCACATAATCTTGGCCGAAAATATGGAAAGGAGCCTGGAAAGCTTCAGCAATACGTTGACAATGTTCTTGTACAGAAGGGCGAATATGCGAGATTTCATACAAAATCGCAAAGTCATCGCCATTTAGATGAGCAACAAATAGAGCTTCAGCATTGGTCAGACGTAAGCGTTGTGCCACCTGACGCAACAGCTCATCACCGCCATTATTAGACAGATATTCATTCAATGGACGGAAACGATCGATATTGAGTCGGATCACCGCCATTTTCTTGATGGAATCTTTTTGCGTCATCAGATATTGATGCAGCTGGTAGTTATAGTAAAAACGGTTCGGTAAATCAGTCAGTGTGTCGTAATTTTCCAGATAAGACAGGCGCTGTTCCTGTAATTTACGCTCAGTCAGATCAGAGACAATGCCGATATAGTGAGTGATACGGCCTTCATCATCGGTAATTGCATTGATATGTAACCAGAGTGGCATCTCTTTGCCAGACAGGAATTTCTCACTCAGTTCGCCATCAAAAGAACCGATTTTCACAACTTGTTTGATGATATTGGAATGAATGCTGCGCTGCTGTGACTTATGACTCGCAGTAATATCAAATAGATATTTACCTAGAATTTCATTACGTTCAAAACCGGACAAATTTTCGAAATAAGGGTTCACTTCGATATAACGTAATTCATCATTTAGGATGAAGATCCCTTCAGCTGCTTGCTCAATTACACTGGCTGCCAGTTTCAGGCGTTCTTGAGAACTACGTTCCTGTTGAATATCACGCAAAATTCCCACCATGCGTAAAGGACGGTGAGTTTCGGGATCGCGACTGATCACCCGACCTACATCATGTACCCAACTCCAGACTCCCGGCGCTTGCTGAATCCGGTAAGTTACTTCATAGCGCTCAGTTTTCCCACGCAGATGCTGTTTCATATTGCTTTTGAATGCAGCCAGATCATCGGGATGAATCATATGTTGTAACTGCAAATGATGCTCACTGGATTTCCGTTGTACCTTCTCATCTTTATGATTGGTCAGCAAAATACTGCGGTCTTTGATATTCCAGTCCCATGGACGGATACCGGCGATTTCATGGGTCAGCTCAAGGTTTTGCTGCTGGTTTTTCAGATCAATATTAATCTGTTCGATATCATAAGTACGTTCACGAACTTTCTGTTCCAGTAACTGATTGCTGAGCTGTAGCTCCAGTTCGATATCTTTTGATTTATTGACTTCAGTCTGTAACTGTTTGCACAGTTCATCCGTCCAGGCGACCTGCTGTTCGGCATTGCTCACCAGTAATTCATTTTCCGCATAAAGGCGGGAAGTACGTGTGTGAATACGATAGGTACTATTGGCACAGAGCAGGATCACAATAACTGCAAAATTTAGAGCTAGACCAAAGACCGGATTGGCACCAGAAATATGAAAAAATTGAAAGAGTAAAAAGGGTACCAATGAAGGCAAAAATACCAGTGAAAAATAACTGAGCTTCTGGGTTAAATAAGTCAGACCGAAAGCTTGAGTCACTATTAATAGCAAGGCTGATAGAGTCAGTGCTTCTATTTCATCAAAATTAATATTGGCCTGCGGCAAGTAATAATAAATCAGGGAAATACCGGAAGCGATACAGCAACCTACCGCAAGGCTCTGAATTTGTAACCAGTAATGCGCATTTTTTAGTTGATATTGTTCAGGCTTAAAATACAGGGTATTGATGAGCCAGCACATGCTGACGGTAATTTCAGTCAGGATAAACCAGAGATTAAAGTAACTATTCGATAAGCTATATTGAATGTGATAAACACAGAAAATATAGAGGCAAATAATCATGATACTTAACAGAAAATATCGGCTATGTCGAAGCGTGTTCGCAATCTGAGCACGATGCAAGTGCTCTTTGATATAAGCCTCTTGATTATCAATCATATAATTAAGTGCCTTGTATTCGTCCTGAACGGTTTTTATCCTAGATTTTAATTTTTATTCAAGCTTGAATGATTCTTAAATCAATCAATATGTGTTTCATTATTATTGACTCAAGAGTAGAGCGCTTATAAATAAAAATCAATAAAATTAATAACTAAATTTTACAATTTTGACCGCTTAAATAGTGTAATTTAAAATTGAGAGGGCAACGACAGGAGCAGTTTCGGTACGCAGGACACGTTCACCAATACACCAATTGACAAAGCCTTGCGCATTCGCCGCTAGGATTTCTGCTTCACTCAAGCCGCCTTCAGGGCCAATCAGCAAGGCAATATCCGGCGTGGCATTCACCAGAACATCAATTTCTTCTTTATTTGGCGCTAGCACCAGTTTGGTAGTAGGAAGATCAGTTTCCAGCCATTTTTCAAGTGACATTGGCGCTAAAATTTTAGGAACAATATTCATTCCACACTGTTCGCAAGCGGCAATCGCCACACCTTGCCAATGATCCAGTTTTTTCTGGTTGCGGTCGTATTTCAGGCGCATCTCACAGCGTTCAGAGGTTAAAAGCTGAATTTCAGATACACCCAGTTCGACCGCTTTCTGGATCGCATAATCCATGCGGTCACCTTTACTCATGACCTGGCCAAGCAAAGCCTTAAATTTGGGTGTGCGATCCGTAGGGTTGTAACTATTGACCTGTACAGCAGCCGACTTTTTGGAAACTTCAACCAGTTCAACTTCATATTCACCACCTTGTCCATTAAACAGGGTGGCTTTTTCGCCGACTTGAGCACGTAAAACTTTAACCCAATGATGAAACACTGTTTCAGTCAGTTCTACAGTGGTATCTACTGCTAAATCAGCTTCAATAAAAAAACGTGGCATTAAAGTTTTACTCTCAAATCAGGTATTTTACTTATGCAAGACCGAGGTCTTTAACAAGTTGACGGGTTGGATCAGTGGTATTCATGGTGTAGAAATGCAGGCTCGGTGCACCGCCAGCAATCAGGCGTTCGCAGAATTTTACGACGACTTCATGACCAAAGGCTTTAATGCTTGCAGTGTCATCCCCATAAGTTGCCAGTTGCTTGCGAATCCAGCGTGGAATTTCTGCGCCTGTACCATCTGCGAAGCGAATCAGGTTGCTGGCATTGGTAATCGGCATGATGCCTGGCGCTACTGGAATATCAATGCCTGCTTTCTGGATACGGTCTACAAAGTAGAAGTATGCATCCGGGTTAAAGAAGAATTGCGTTAATGCAGCATTGGCACCAGCATTTACTTTATCCACAAAGTGCTGAATGTCTTTATCAAAGCTGTCTGCTTGTGGATGCATTTCAGGATAAGCGGCAACTTCAATATGGAAGTGGTCACCTGAATGTTCACGGATAAAGCGAACTAGATCCTGTGCATATGGCAGTTCACCTAGGCCCACCTGACCAGATGGCAAGTCACCACGCAGGGCAACAATACGGTCAATACCTTGTGCTTTATAGATATCTAACAGTTCAGCAATACGTGCCTTGTCATCACCGATACAAGACAGGTGAGGGGCAACCGGTGTGCCTTTACCATTAAATTCCTCAATGGTGTACAGGGTACGTTCGCGTGTTGAACCACCCGCCCCATAAGTCACAGAGAAGAATTCTGGATTCAGCAGTTGTAGTTCTTGATGTACGGTTTTGAGCTTTTCCGCACCCGCATCAGTTTTAGTCGGGAAAAACTCAAAAGAAATTGGAATCTGTTTAGACATGTTCAAATCCTTTTTATAAATACTTTTTACTTATCACCCTCTCCCTGACCTCTCCCAAAGGGAGAGGAGAATTCATTACTGAATTATGCAGGGTTTAAGCCCATATTTTTTTCACTTGAAGTCATTAAAACTTCATTGAAAATAATTTGGATGGTCACCCTCTCCCTAAGGGAGAGGGATGGGGTGAGGGATATTAATATTTATAAGCATCAGACTTGAATGGACCTTCAACAGGTACGCCTAGGTAATCTGCCTGTTCTGGAGTCAATTGAGTCAGCACACCACCGAAACCGGCAACCATTGCAGCAGCAACTTCTTCGTCTAATTTCTTAGGAAGCAGTTCTACACGAATCGCTGCTTGTTTTTGATCTTCAGGAAGATCCGCAAATTTCTCAGCGAACAGGTGCATTTGACCCAATACTTGGTTCGCAAATGAACCGTCCATCACACGTGATGGGTGACCAGTTGCATTACCCAGGTTCACCAGACGACCTTCAGAAAGCAGGATCAGGTAATCATTTTCATTTTCTGAACGATATACTTGGTGTACTTGAGGTTTCACTTCAACCCATTTATAACTACGTAGGTAGTTGGTATCGATTTCAGTGTCGAAGTGACCGATGTTACAAACCACTGCGCCAGCTTTCAGTGTATCTAGCATCGCAGCGTCACATACGTGGTAGTTACCAGTTGTAGTCACGATCAGGTCGGTATTTTGAAGAAGATCAACGTTCACATCTTCTTTCTTGCCAGTTTGAACACCGTTTTTGTACGGAGAAACCACTTCATAACCGTCCATGCATGCTTGCATCGCACAGATTGGATCGATTTCAGATACACGTACGATCATACCTTCTTGACGAAGAGACTGAGCAGAACCTTTACCTACGTCACCATAGCCGATCACTAATGCACGACGGCCAGAAAGCAGCATGTCAGTTGCACGTTTGATCGCATCATTTAGAGAGTGACGGCAACCGTATTTGTTGTCGTTTTTAGACTTGGTTACTGAATCGTTGACGTTGATCGCAGGAACTTTCAGAGAGCCGTCTTTCCACATTTCCAGAAGACGTGCTACACCTGTAGTTGTTTCTTCAGTAATCCCGTGAATTTTTGCAATCAGTTCAGGATATTTTTCGTGAACAACAGCTGTCAAATCACCGCCATCATCCAGAATCATATTGGCATCCCAAGGTTTGCCATTGACATTAATCTGTTGTTCAAGACACCACATGTATTCTTCTTCTGTTTCGCCTTTCCATGCAAATACAGGAATACCGCGTGCAGCGATTGCAGCAGCAGCATGGTCTTGAGTAGAGAAGATGTTGCAAGAAGTCCAGCGAACTTCAGCGCCTAATTCAACCAGAGTTTCAATTAAAACCGCAGTTTGAATAGTCATGTGGATACAGCCAAGAATTTTGGCACCAGCAAGCGGTTTAGCAGCTGAGTAGCGTTTACGCAAACCCATTAGGGCTGGCATTTCAGCTTCTGCAAGTTTGATTTCTTTACGGCCGTAGTCAGCTAGGGAAATATCAGCAACTTTATAATCTGTAAATGAAGCATTAACCGCGTTCATCACGATCTCCTTATAAAAAAACAATAATTGATCATTCAGTTCGCGGATGCCGTTGTTGGTCTGTCTAGAAAAAGTTGGACCGATCGTCGAGCCTGGCGCTTTTACATTTCGTACCTGTAAAACGTCGCAGCATCCCTCGACTAGCGAGGTATTGTACTTGGAAATTAATTTGGTTCCAATCCGAAATTGTTTATTATCTAACTAATAATAAAATTTTGAAAATATTTTGAGAAATATCCTGATATTTGAAGACTGAAATAAAGTTTTATTCTCGTAAAAAAGCCCATCATCTGACGGGCTTGTTATTTATTCTATGTCCTGCTCAATTTCATCTGCTTTCTTAGTCCAGTAATCTGCCTGTATGTCATCAGCGGCCACACCAAGACCATTGGCATAAATAAAGGCAAGATCACGCATGGCTTGAACTTCACCCCATTCAGCTGCTTGCTTTACAAGAGCGATAGATTTTTCAACATCTTTTTCGACCACATCACCACGACGGTAAAAACCAGCCAGTTCTAAAGTCGCTGCAGGGTGTTTTTCGAAATTGGCTTTACTCAACCAGTAATAGGCTAACTCAAAGTGAGCTTTAGAATCTTCTGGGTCTTCCTCAGCGATTTCTTTGGCATAAACCGTATAACCCTCACCGAGCCAGTACATGGCTTCAACCCAGCCACCATTGGCTGCTTTCAATGCCCACTCTTCGGCCAGCATGATGTCTTCGTCATGCTCGCTTTGCATATAGAGCTCGGCAAGCTCAAATTGGGCTTCGGCATTGCCTGCCAGTGCGCGGTTTGCCAGCGTGGCAGGGGGAGAAACACGCTCAGTCATGTCAGTATCTCAAATATATTTGTATTTAGATTAAAAGGTTCAAAATAAAAAAGCCAATCCGAAAACTGGCTTTTGTATAAAAGTCGACTGAAAGCGCTTAAAACACGCAAACTAAGCTATTTGTTTAGGAGAATAACAATAAAATGAATAGAAAGAGAGCAAGAATAAATTTAAATAGTTTTCAATGATTCAGAAAGCAAAACAGCGGCCCGAAAGCCGCTGTTGATATACGATTAATGAGATAAGAATTTAGTCTTGCTGGATTCCTGCAACCACCCAATCTTGTTGAGAACCGGCAGGTTTGACAAAGTGCCAGATTTCAGCAAACGGTTGAGGTTGGCTATTCAAGTCTTCACTTACAGTACCAGTGAAGCGTACGCTTACTACGTATTGACCATTCTCATTCGATGAATCCACAACCATTGCATTCAGGTTAGAGAACTCAGCTACGTCCTGATCCTGATTTGCCATAATATCGTTATACATCGACTGGTAAAGATCAGGGGTCAGGTAACGTTTAATTTCTGAAATGTTGCTCGCCGTATTCATTGACTGAATGTGGTTGAAGCGCTGACGTGCAACACGTAAGAAAGTCGCAGGTTCTGTTCCATCTGGAAGCTGGTTGCCGCTATTAGTATAGGCTGCACCAAATGGCGCGTTATTTACCGGAGCTGAACCAAACGGAGCATTTGTGCTTGGTGTGCTACCACCCACGTTCTGACCAAAAATATTGGTGTTGTCACCACCGCGAGGAGGTGTCTGACCAAATGGTGCTGAATGACCAACACCACTATTTGGGGCATACGGATTAGAAGCTACTTTTTTTTTTGCGCCCATCTTACGGAAAATGAAGAAGGCAACAGCGGCAGCAAGCAAGATCCAGATCCAGCCAGGAATACCACCTTTTTCCTCTTGTTGCTGTTGAGCTGCTTGAGCTTCAGAAGCCGCTTGTACTTCTTTGTCATCAGCCAGCGCATTGGCAGCAACTGCACCCACTGCAGCACCTGCTACACCGGCAGCAACCATACTACCTACACCTGGACCAGATCTTTGCTGAGTTGCAGCACCAGCGGCTGGAGCCTGTTGTGCTGGCGCAGCTTGACGAGGTTGTTGATAAGATTGAGTAGGCGCAGCAGAACGTTGCATACCATGGCTTTTACCGCCACCGGCACGTTTTGCTTCAGCAGTTAAAGGAGCAACCAGTAATGCTGCTGTTAAAAGACCTGCAACCAAACCACGCTGTCGAACTTCCATTCAATTTTCCTATGTGAAAAAAACTTATTTGAATACTCTATTTATATAGGCTTTATAGGGGATTTCAATCAAAAATGTGTATTTTTTTAAGCTTTTTGCAAGATTTATCGATTAAAACTAACTGAGTTCATCACTTAGGCTCATGGCTTCACTCAGGGCTTCATGCAATCGGGCTACAGCAATGACCTGTACGCCGGGAATCGGTTTTTGCGGTGCATTGGCACGCGGTAAAATAATATATTTAAAACCGTGTTTAACGGCTTCCTTCAGACGCTCCTGACCATTCGGCACCGGACGAATTTCACCAGAAAGACCAACTTCACCAAAAACAGCGAGTTGCTGAGGCAAGGCTTTAGTCCGGATACTGGATGCACAGGCTAAAAGTACAGCCAGGTCAGAACCGGTTTCGGTAATTTTTAAACCACCGACGATATTGACATAGACATCCTGACCGGATGTTTGTACGCCACCATGACGATGCATTACAGCCAGTAGCATATTCAGACGATTCTGTTCTAAACCTAAGGCTACACGGCGTGGCTGGCCATGGGCATCATCGACCAAAGCCTGAACTTCAACCAGGAGTGGGCGAGTTCCTTCACGGCTAATCATGACGATGGAACCTGGAATCGCTTCATCATAACGACTGAGGAAAATGGCAGATGGATTGGCGACTTCGCGCAGACCTTTATCGGTCATGCCAAAGACGCCAAGTTCATTGACTGCACCGAAACGGTTTTTGACTGCGCGGATCATACGGTAACGAGAATCCGACTGGCCTTCAAAATACAGCACACAGTCCACCATATGTTCCAATACACGCGGACCTGCTAAGGCACCTTCTTTGGTCACGTGACCAACAATAAACAGGGCAGTGCCGCTATTTTTGGCGAAACGGGTCAGTAGGGCTGCAGATTCACGAATCTGTGACACACCACCTGGTGCAGACTGCAAGGTTTCGGTATATAAAGTCTGAATCGAGTCCAAAATCGCAACAGCAGGACGTTCCTGTGCAAGCACCTCGCAAATGCGTTCCACACAGGTTTCTGCCATGACTTTCAGTTGGTTAGTTGGTAAGTCCAGACGCTGGGCGCGTAATGCCACCTGAGATAAAGATTCTTCACCTGTCACATACAGGGCAGAGCTATTGCCTGCTGCCATATGGGTTGCGGTTTGCAATAGGATAGTTGACTTACCAATCCCCGGGTCACCACCAATCAGCACCACAGAACCTGTAACGAGACCACCGCCTAAGACTCGGTCAAACTCACCAATCCCTGTTTGCAACCGGGTTTCATGTGAAACGGAGACTTTGTTTAAGGTGGTAATCGCTGCTGCCTGACCGGCATAACCTCCAATTTTTGGCTGAGCACGATGTGTCGTTGCTGGCGCAATACTGACTTCTACCAGACTGTTCCATTCCCCACATTCAGAACACTGACCTGCCCATTTAGGATGGTCTGCTCCACATTGTTCACAACGATACACACTTTTTGCTTTAGCCATAATTTCCGAAAATAAATATTGGGAATGGGGGCTACAGCATAGCGGTGAATGAGACTGAAAACCAAGACCTTTGGCTGAAAAAGTCACTGATTTACGTCAGCATATGACGCATATGGATTAACCTTTCTACATGAAAGTGAAATACCTCCTATAATGAGAAAATTCATCACGGGTACAGGAAACCTGACATGCCACAACTTTTAAAACATATCGATGCGATCGCACGTGAAAAAGACCGTGATGTATTATTTGTACATTTTGAAAATTACGAACATGAAAATGTCGATGCTGAGTCCTATCATTTGCGTCAGAACCTGATGGAATGGCTGGAGCAACGCCAAATTAATTTTGCACCCTGTATGGGGATAGAACAGCCTGGCGTAATTGAAAGTTATTCGGGTGATCTTTATGTCGATGTGCCATTTGATGAAGCTAATCCAATTTACCAAATGGTTAGTGAACATCTTGAAGATGCCGAAGGGGAAATGAAGATTCCGGGAGTGCTGTTCTTTGTATTATCTCTAGAAACTGCGCTGGAAATTGAAGCCGATCGTGAAGAGTTCTTAAATCTAAATCAAGCTCATGATGATGACGATGAATTTTCTGGCCGTGTGAACTGATATTTTTAGCAAACTTAAATAATAAAAAAGCCACTAGAAAGTGGCTTTTTTATTAAGGGTTTTAAATTTTATTAATACAATTCACCTGATTTACGGCGAGCAATAAAATCTTTGGATTCTTTCACGATCACTCCAGACAGCAGTAACAGGCCGATCAAGTTTGGAATCGCCATCAAACCGTTGAAGGTATCTGCAAACAGCCAGACCAGATCTAGTGTCGCGACACAGCCAATAAATACTGACAGGATATAGATGATGCGATAAGGGAATACAAATTTCTCACCGAGCAGATAAGTGGCACATTTTTCCCCGTAGTAGCTCCAGCCTAAAATGGTGGAATAGGCGAAGAAGATAATGCCGAAGGTCACAATCCAGCCACCAACACCTGGCAGCAGTTTGTTAAATGTAGAAACGGTCAGAACAGCACCGGTTTGTCCACCAAAATCACTGCCGGCCATGATGAAGCCCATCACTAGGACAATACCGGTAATCGAACAGACAATAATCGTGTCAATAAAGGTTCCGGTCATGGAAACCAAGCCTTGACGTGCAGGGTGATCGGTTTTTGCAGCAGCTGCGGCAATCGGTGCTGAACCCATACCAGCTTCATTTGAGAATACACCACGCGCGACACCATAACGAATCGCCGCACCAATCGCACCACCTACGGCAGCTTCACCAGTAAAAGCATAGGTGAAAATCATTTTTAGTGCAGGACCCACTAAATCGAGATGGGTGAAAATAATGATCAGACCCCCCGCCACATAACCAATCGCCATAATTGGAACGATGAAGGAAGCAGCTCTAGAAATCCACTTAATCCCGCCTAGAATTACCAGTGCAGAAAACGCAGTGATCACGATCCCTGTAACCCAGGTTTCCAGACCGAAACCATTTTCTACTGCAAGTGCAACAGTGTTGGACTGAACTGAACTACCAATTCCGAAAGATGCGACAGCACCAAAGAACGCAAAGATCAGCGCCAGCCATTTCCATTTCAGGCCACGCTCAATGTAATACATTGGACCGCCAGACATTTCACCGCGTTCATTTTTAACCCGGTATTTGACGGCCAGTACACCTTCGCCATATTTGGTTGCCATTCCGAACAGGGCAGTCATCCACATCCAGAATACGGCCCCAGGACCACCCAGCACACAGGCAGTTGCGACACCGGCAATATTACCGGTACCGATGGTAGCTGACAGTGCGGTCATGAGTGAGCCAAACTGGGAAATATCGCCTTCATGCGAAGGGTGTTTGCCAAAAACCTGTTTAAAGGCCAGTGGCAACATGCGGAACTGCCAGAACAGCAGGCGGAAGGTCAGGAATATACCGGTACCGACAATGAGGACCAGCATATATGGGCCCCAGACCCAGCCACTGACGGTTTCCATGATGCTTTGTAAATTTTGCATAAATTTCTTCTTATTTATCCGTGTCAGCTTTATTTGAGATGTTGATTGAAAAGCAATTGCTATGCCATGCGCGCTCATCCTAAACGCGAATATTGGCGGATTTGTATTCTATTTTTTACATAGTTTCAGCGCTTTGACAAGAAAAATCCTGTATTCATTGCGCCTTAAAACTAAGACTAAAGATAAATGAATATTGATATAAGAAAAATAAATTAACTTGCAAGATTAGTTGGAAAATACAAATGATGCGAATTTTCTTTTTGTATTCCATGTTTTTTACGTTAATTTGTCGCGATTAAAACTCAAAGTTGAAATGAAATAATGTCAGAAAAATATAGTCACTCATCATCGGAAGATGGTGAGCTACAGCGTAGTTTATCCAACCGGCACCTGCAGTTAATTGCCATTGGGGGTGCGATTGGCACCGGCCTGTTTATGGGTTCAGGGAAAACCATTAGCCTGGCAGGACCATCCATTCTGGTGATCTATATGATCATCGGTTTTATGGTGTTTCTAGTCATGCGCGCGTTGGGTGAATTACTGTTATCCAATCTGCAATATAAATCTTTCATTGATTTTGCCACCGATCTGATCGGGCCGTGGGCAGGTTATTTTGTCGGCTGGACCTACTGGTTATGCTGGATCACGATTGGTATCGCGGATCTGTCAGCCATTATCTATTACTTGCAATTCTTTAATAACGGTCTGCCATTTACTCCAGGCGAAGGCGTGCTGATCAGTATTGCCTCTATTGTATTCATCATGGGCTTGAACCTGGCAACCGTGAAACTGTTTGGCGAAATGGAATTCTGGTTTGCTTTGATCAAGATTATCGCCATTATTGTACTGATCGCCGTAGGTTTATGGATGATCTTTACTGGCTTTACTAATGATGCAGGTACGGTCGCTTCATTTGCCCATATCTGGGATCATGGCGGTTTATTCCCGACAGGAACTATGGGTTTCCTGGCTGGTTTCCAGATTGCGATTTTCGCCTTTGTAGGTGTAGAGCTGGTCGGTACTACGGCTGCTGAAACCAAAGATCCAGAGCGTAACTTGCCGAAAGCGGTGAACTCGATTCCGATCCGTATTATTATTTTCTATGTGCTGGCTCTGATCATTGTGATGTCAGTAACACCATGGGATCAGATCAATCCAAATGTTTCTCCGTTTGTGAATCTGTTCAGTCAGGCAGGTATTGCGGCGGCTGCAATCATCATGAACCTGGTAGTGCTGTCATCAGTAATGTCATCGATGAATAGTGGAGTGTTCTCAACCAGCCGTATGTTGTTCGGTTTATCTCGTGAAGAACAGGCACCGAAAGCCTTTGGTCGTTTGAATTCGCGCGCCGTTCCAGCGAATGCTTTGTATTTCTCTGCGATCTGTTTATTGCTCGGTGCAGCATTACAGTACTTCGTGCCGAATACGGTTGAAGCATTTACTTTGGCAACAACTTTGTCGACTATTCTGTTTATCTGTGTATGGCTGATCATTATCTGGAGCTACATGATCTATTACCGTACCCGTCCGGAATTGCATGCTAAATCCATATTCAAGTTGCCTGGTGGGTTGGTGACTTGCTGGATCGTCATTATTTTCTTTGTTGGTATGATTGGTGTGTTATCGCTGGAAGATGATACCCGTCGTGCCTTGATGGTCAGTCCGGTCTGGTTCATTTTGCTGATTATTGGATATTTAGGCTTCTATAAACAGAAACATAAATAATCCATATCAATAAAAACGTCAGCGATCTGCTGGCGTTTTTTTATGTCTGAATATACTCTCTAGCGTTTAGCGCTTTGGTCATACGGATGATCGCGTTATACTTCATCGAAAATACTCATATAGGTGGTCAGATGCGTCAGGTCATTTGCTACATCAGTTTAATTACAGTCGGTTTTGCCTTGGTCGGTTGTGGGCAGTCGGGAGCTTTACATCTTCCAAATGATCCAAACTACGATAAACGTGCCAAGTATTTACTCTATAAAAATACTGAATCTGCACCGCAAGTATCAGATGAACAACAGGATGCGCCGGTCAAGCAGCAGTTTGAAGCACCTGCTGAATCCGATTCAACACCATCTCCTTAAGACTTTCAGAGAAAGGATACATTCATGAGTTTCACCCGCATTAATGGGGTATTGCATGCTGAGCAATGTTCACTGCAACAGCTCGCAGAGCAATTTGGCACACCACTTTATGTTTATTCAAAAGCAACTTTTGAAAAGCATTACCTGGATATGGACCGTGCTTTTAGCTTTATCGATCATCAAATCTGTTTTGCGGTAAAGTCAAACTCTAATCTTGCGGTATTGAATGTGTTGGCCAAGCAAGGTGCTGGTTTCGATATCGTGACTGGTGGTGAACTGGCTCGTGTATTGAAAGCCGGCGGTGAACCTTCGAAAATCGTATTCTCGGGCCTGGGTAAATCAGAAGCAGATATTAAAAAGGCATTGGAAGTAGGCATCGCTTGCTTTAACGTGGAATCTTATGCCGAATTAGACCGTATTCAGAAAGTAGCGGCTGAACTTAATGTTCAAGCGCCTATTTCACTACGTGTTAATCCGGATGTCGATGCCAAAACCCATCCATATATTTCCACTGGTTTAAAAGAAAACAAATTTGGTATTCCATCAGATAGCGTATTTGATACCTATGCTTATGCAGCATCATTGCCAAATCTTGAAGTGGTCGGGATTGACTGTCATATCGGTTCACAGTTGACTGAAACCCAGCCTTTTGTTGATGCGCTGGATCGTGTGATTGACATGATCGACAAGCTGAAAGACATGGGCATCAACTTGAAACACATCGATATCGGTGGTGGTCTGGGTGTGACATATAAAGATGAAACACCGCCATCGGTTGAAGAATATGCCAATGCCATGCGTCCTGCTTTAGAAAAACTGGGTTTGAAAGTGTATATGGAGCCGGGTCGTAGTATTTCAGCGAATGCAGGCGTGTTACTGACCAAAGTGGATTTGCTGAAACCAACCAATCACCGTAACTTTGCCATCATTGATGCCGCGATGAATGACCTGATTCGTCCTGCTTTATATGAAGCTTGGATGGATATCCAATCTGTGACACCGCGTACAGATGTGGAAACAAAAGAATGGGATGTGGTGGGCGCAATCTGTGAAACTGGCGATTTTCTGGGTAAGGAACGTGAGCTTGCCATTAAAGAAAATGATGTGCTGGCAGTTCTTGGGGCTGGTGCATACGGTTTCGTAATGAGTTCGAACTACAACAGTCGTGGTCGTGCTGCTGAAGTGATGGTGGATGGTGATCAGGCTCATCTGATTCGTGAACGTGAAACGGTTGAATCACTTTGGGAACGTGAGCGTTTATTGCCTTAAGGAGACTAATTAATGTTGCTTGAATTTACCAAGATGCATGGCCTAGGCAATGATTTTATGGTGGTAGACCTGATTAGCCAGCGTGCTTATCTGGATACTCTCACTATTCAGCGTCTTGCGAATCGTAACTTCGGTGTGGGTTTTGACCAGCTCTTGATTGTTGAGCCGCCTGATATTCCAAGTGCAGATTTTAAATACCGTATTTTTAATGCAGATGGTTCTGAGGTTGAGCAGTGCGGCAATGGTGTACGCTGTTTTGCCCGTTTCGTGCATGAACGTCAATTGACCACTAAAACCAAAATCAAGGTACAGACCAAAGCTGGATTTGTAGAGCCTGAACTTGGTGCCAACGGCTGGGTGCGAGTGAATATGGGTTATCCAAAATTCCTGCCTCAGGAAATTCCATTTGTGGCAGAAGAACCGGAAAATCTGTATGACATCGATCTGGCGGGTGGTGAGAAACTGACGATTGATGTGGTGAATATGGGTAATCCACATGCAGTGACGATTGTTCCGGATGTGTTAACTGCCGATGTAGCTAAAATTGGTCCACAGGTGGAATCTCATGTGCGTTTCCCGGCACGCGTTAATGCTGGATTTATGCAGATTATTGATGAAAAGCATGCCCGTTTACGTGTTTATGAGCGTGGTGTAGGCGAAACACTGGCTTGTGGTACAGGTGCCTGTGCTGCAGCAGTGTCTGGTATGCGCCGTGGTTTATTATCTAGCAAGGTCGAGATTGAACTTGCGGGTGGTAAATTGCAGATTGAATGGAAAGAAGGTGATGTAGTCTGGATGACAGGTCCGACCGCCAATGTTTATGAAGGCCGTCTGGACTTGCGCTACTTCCAGGGTTAATCCCAACATTTATTTCTCTAAAAAGCACCGCACATAGTACGGTGCTTTTTTTATGATAGGATGAATTCCATATTTAATTGATATCACAACACTGCTATGAATCAGCTTGTGTTTTTACCGGGTGCATCAGGCAGCCAAGGCTTTTGGCAGCCGTTGTTGGCTCATTTAAAAACAGATCAATCTACAAAAATATTGACATATCCGGGCTTCGATGGGGTAGAACCAAATTCAACTATTCAAAATCTTCATGATCTGCAGGAACTCATCACAGAGCAGATTGAGGATGATTCGATTCTGGTTGCCCAGTCCATGGGGGGAGTTCTTGCAGTTGGAATTGCACTACATCATCCACAGAAAGTCAAAGGACTGGTGTTACTGGCAACTTCTGGTGGTGTGGATCTATCACAGTTCGGTTGTGCTGACTGGCGGATAGATTATCGCGAGCAGTTTAAGGCTGTTCCTGACTGGTTTTTACAAGATCAAACCGTGTTTAGTCTGGAGCAATTAAGCAATCTTGAGATTCCTGTTCTATTGATCTGGGGTGATCAAGACTCTTTAAGTACCGTTCAGGTGGGGCAATGCTTAATGCAAAATTTGAAACATGCAAACCTGCATATAATTCAAAACGGGGATCATTTCTTTGCGGCGACTCATCCGGTACAGACCGCAGAACTGATTGAAGCCTGGCTGGAGTCAATTGAATGGAGCAAGTAAAGCTTTCTGCAAAAGACTTGCTCGGAATCTGGCTCAAAGAACGTGAGATCCAGAACCAGTCTAAACATACCTTGCAGGCCTATGAACGTGATGTGGCTGATTTTCTGGAGTTCTGCGCAGTACAACGACTGGCACTCAATGATGTGGAAGCCACAGATTTACGTCAATTTCTGGCTGAAAAAGTCGAGCAGCACGGATTAAGTTCAAGTAGCTTGCAACGGATGCTTTCTTCGATTCGCCAGTTCATGAAATGGGCAGAGCAGGCGCAGTATCTGGCATTTAATCCGGCTGATGATTTTCAGTTGAAACGTCAGTCACGTCCTTTGCCGGGTATGGTGGATATTGAAACTGTGAACCAGATTCTGGACCAGCCGGCTCCAGAAACCGAAGCGCAGCAGCAAATGTGGTTGAGAGACAAGGCGATTCTGGAATTACTCTATTCCAGTGGTTTACGTTTGGCAGAAATTCAGAGCTTAAGAATCAAGGATGTTGATTTTAATCGTCAGCTCTTGCGTATTACTGGTAAAGGCAATAAAACCCGGGTAGTGCCTTTTGGTTCAAAAGCCAAAGACAGTCTGATGGAATGGCTAAAAATTTATCCGCTCTGGAATGGTGATTTTGTACCTGACGCGAATGTATTTATCACCCAAAAAGGCAATCCGCTCGGTGCACGGCAAATTGAAAACCGGGTCAAGTTTCAGGCGCAGCGTGCAGGGGTTAATGTTGACCTGCATCCGCATTTATTGCGGCATTGTTTTGCCAGTCATATGCTGTCGAATAGCGGTGATCTTCGTGCCGTTCAGGAAATGTTGGGGCATAGCAATTTGAGTACTACACAAATTTATACTCATATTGATTTTGATCGACTTGCGCAAATTTACGATCAGGCGCATCCGCGGGCACAGCATAAAGAATAGGGAAAATATAAAGTTTTCTTCCGCTTGTCGGATGATTAGGATTCATGGCATAAAACTTTCATGTATCATGCTCAAAATATGACCTGAACAGACTGTTGGAAAGATATTTCACTATTGTCTTATTTTTCAAATGGCTGTTTTCGGATATAAGTATAAATAGTAATCAATTTTTAAAAGAAAATCAGCGATCTCGATACTGGAATTTTTATGGACACAGCAATTATCCCGGATATACAACAAAAGTATGCGCAGTTAAGCCCAGCTCAAAAAGACATGTTCGCGGGTTATGGTTTACGCCAGATCAAACATTTTGTTGAGATTAGCTTGCCCACTATTGAAGCCGTTCTCCCTGAAGGGGCAATTGTGCAAGGGATTAATGCAGAAGGGAAAATACAGGCTTATAATCCTGAGACAGACCAGTATTATCTATGGATTTCTGATCTGCAATGGCAGACCACGCAGCGAGCCAGTAAAGCTGTTGACCTGAAAGAAGATGCGCTCGAAATTTGGAATATTTTCGATCTGAAGTCTTATGAACTGATTGAACTGAGTCATGTGCATCGTGACTTTCTGCAAGTTTAATGAACATGAAGGATGACTAAGGTCATCCTTTTTTATTGCTAAAATATTTTATAAGTCATCCAAGGGTAACTGAAAACTTTGCTTGATAATCTGGCTGGGTAAATCTGTTTTGACACTGGTAATGCCATTTTTCTTGGTCAAATGTGTGGACTGGAATTTACGGTAACTTTCCAGATCAGGCACCACAACTTTTAACATCGCATCACATTCACCCAGAATGATATAGCACTCCATCACTTGAGGCAGTTCTTTCATCGCCTCGATAAAAGTATCAATGGTTTCTGCATCCTGACCGACCAGCCAGATCCGTGAAAATAGAATCAGTTGAAAACCGATTTTTTGTGAATCGACAATGGTGGTGTAATTCTGGATTACGCCCGCATCTTCAAGCAATTTTACCCGACGCAGACAGGAAGAAGGGGATAGTCCAATTTCCCGCGCCAGATCGTTATTCTGAATACGGCCATTGGCTTGCAAGTGATGAATGATATTTTTATCAATTCGATCAAGTTTTACTCGCACAGATTTGGAAGATATTTTCATAAATTAGAATATAATTCGAAAAATAATACTTATTATAAAATAAATTGAAAGCCTATTTTGTAAAAATTCGCAGATACTAATTCCACTTTCCGAAGATTCAAAGGAAAAAGGAAATGTCTGTATTTGCACTTTTTGCACTGACCGTGCTCCCCCTGATTTTTACACCTGGACCAGATATGCTGTTTATCCTGTCTCAAGTGATGGGTAAAGATGCAAAAGCAGGCATGATGGCAACTATCGGGATTTGTTCAGGTTATCTGGTACATTCCATTTTGGTAGCAATAGGAATCGCAGCGATTATCGTGTCTTTTCCGGTATTGTTTGAGGCGATTCGCTGGTTGGGTATTGCTTATTTGCTCTATCTGGCTTGTAGCCTGTTGAAATCAGTATTTAGCAAAAATTCAATGAAAATTGAGAAAAAGACCA
The DNA here is from genome assembly GCF_013417475.1 of Acinetobacter sp. YH12249. Lineage (NCBI taxonomy): Bacteria > Pseudomonadati > Pseudomonadota > Gammaproteobacteria > Moraxellales > Moraxellaceae > Acinetobacter > Acinetobacter sp. YH12249. Next base: position 180,910 of record NZ_VPDX01000003.1, read on the forward strand.
GTGCTAATCCAGTGAAAAAAGGCTTCTTTACGGCCTTACTCAATCCTAAAGGCATGCTGATCTATTTTGCGATCTTGCCGCAGTTTATCGATAAAAGCGGAAATACTGTAAGCCAAGGCTTAATTCTCTCTTTTATTTTTATCGGCATGATTTTCATTGTTTATTGTGCTCTCAGCATTCTGTTCAGCAGAATTATCCGCAATACACAAATTGATGAGCGTAAACAGAAATGGGTTGATGGCACCTCAGGTGGTTTACTTGCCCTTGCTGCAAGCTGGTTAATTATTAATTAAGCAATGGCGTATTTTAAAAAAGCATACTGCTCCCGGTATGCTTTTTTTATATTTATAGATTGATGACAACCCGATTTTTAGACCTGCCAACAAAATAAAGCGGAGTAAATTGAGCAGATATGCAGAATAAATGATGAACAATTCTCTATTATGTCCAAACTGACCAAAGCGGTCATTTTTAAATATAAGTCATTTTCCACAAATCTCAGGACGGATTTGTGCATTTAATAAGCAAAAATCAAAAGTTCTGATGTGTTTCATCAAATAAAAACATAATAAAAATCAAAGGTTAAATTTTATTAAATATTGATAAAATTCATTGTAATAAATCGATACGGATTAATTGTGAACGCATCGTTCAAGGAAAATTACGCATTTTTACAGCTCTTTGCTGAATTGTGACTTGACCGAAATGCCGTGCACATTGCAAGATAGGGCACCTAAAAAAATTTAAGTGAAGAGTTATTATAACTTTTCTCAACATTTACATTTGCTAAAACAGCCGAGGATTACATGAAGGCTCTTGTTGCTGTAAAACGTGTGGTTGATGCCAACGTTAAGGTTCGCGTTAAGCCGGACAACAGTGGTGTTGACTTAACAAACGTTAAAATGTCAATTAACCCATTCTGTGAAATCGCGGTGGAAGAAGCGGTTCGTTTAAAAGAAAAAGGAACTGTTTCAGAAATCGTTGTTGTTTCTATTGGTCCTAAAGAAGCGCAAGAACAAATCCGTTCTGCAATGGCGCTTGGTGCTGACCGCGGTATTCTGGTTGAAGCTGATGACAGCCAGCTAGGTGCGCTAGAAGTTGCTAAAATTCTAAAAGGTGTTGTTGAAGCTGAACAACCACAATTGATCCTTCTTGGTAAACAAGCAATTGATGACGACTCTAACCAGGTTGGTCAGATGCTTGGTGCACTTCTAGGTGCAGGTCAAGGTACATTCGCTTCAGAAGTTAAAGTTGAAGGCGACAAAGTACAAGTGACTCGTGAAATCGACGGTGGTCTACAAACTGTTGAATTATCACTTCCAGCGATCGTAACTACTGACTTACGTTTGAACGAGCCACGTTATGCAGCTCTTCCAAACATCATGAAAGCGCGTAAAAAACCGCTTGATACCAAGTCACCTGCAGATTTCGGTGTAACTACTACAACTAAACTGAAAACAGTAAAAGTTGAATCTCCTGCAGAGCGTAAAGCTGGCGTACAAGTGAAGTCTGTAGACGAGCTTGTAGAAAAATTGAAAAACGAAGCGAAAGTGATCTAATACAGAAGGATAAAAATCATGAGTATTTTAGTAATCGCTGAGCACGACAACAAAGCACTTAACGCTGCTACTTTAAACGTTGTTGCTGCGGCGCAAAAAATCGGTGGTGATATCACTGTATTGGTTGCTGGTTCTGGCGCTCAAGCAGTTGCTGATCAGGCAGCTAAAGTTGCGGGCGTAAGCAAAGTTTTACTTGCTGACGACGCTGCTTATGCAAACCAATTGGCTGAAAATGTAGCAAAACTGGTTGCAGAATTAGGTAAAGGCTATAGCCATATTCTTGCTGCTTCTACTACAACTGGCAAAAACATTCTGCCACGCGCTGCTGCACTTCTTGATGTCAGCATGATCACAGACATCATCGCTGTTGATTCTGCAAATACATTCAAGCGTCCGATCTATGCAGGTAACGCGATTGCAACTGTTGAGTCTTCTGAATCAGTAATCGTTGCAACTGTTCGTGGTACTGCATTTGATGCGGTTGCTGCTGAAGGTGGTTCTGCTGCGGTTGAAGCTGCTGCTTCTACTGGTGATGCTGGTATTTCTAAGTTCATTAACGAAGAAATCGTTAAATCTGAACGTCCTGAATTGACAGCTGCTCGTATCGTCGTTTCTGGTGGTCGTGGTGTTGGTTCTGGTGAGAACTACCACAAAATCCTTGATCCACTAGCTGACAAACTTGGCGCTGCTCAAGGTGCTTCACGTGCTGCAGTTGATGCTGGTTTCGTTCCTAACGATATGCAGGTTGGTCAAACTGGTAAGATCGTTGCACCTGACCTGTACATCGCTGTAGGTATCTCTGGGGCGATCCAGCACTTGGCAGGTATGAAAGAATCTAAAGTGATCGTTGCGATCAACAAAGATGAAGAAGCTCCAATTAATGCAGTAGCAGACTACTGGTTAGTAGGTGACCTGAACACTGTAATTCCTGAATTGGTTTCTAAAATCTAATTTCTGAATCAGTTTCAAAAAAACGCTCCTTTAGGAGCGTTTTTCTTTTTTTTTAATCTAAATAATTAATCTAACTAACAAGTCGTCCATTTCTGACTCGAAATTTTGGTTATTGTATATTTTGTGTTAATATTAAACTTTTATTAAGCTTGCCATTTGGCGGAGTGTCCGTGAAATTTGATTTTCAGTTACCAGTCAGTATTTTGGTAATGATGATCTGCTGTTTGATTTTCCCTTTTCTCCCGAGCCTGCACCTTCCTTTGTTAGGCGGTATGACGGTTACAGCAGTTGAGTCAATTCAAGCATTAATGTTGTTTGGTTTTGCCGTATTTAGTTTTTTCTATATCCGTCCATTTGAATTAAGTAAAGGTCAAAAACAATTTTGGCTCTGGTCAGTTGCATGGTGGATTATGCTGTTTGGTAGAAGTACCAGCTGGGGACGTGACTATTTCCCGGAAGTGCCAAAAATCTATTTCCGTGGTATTTCGGTTCTTGTGATTGCACCCGTGGTGTTTATGCTGTTTTTAGCACCTTTGCGTCAAGAAATTGCTTATAAGTTTAAGCATGTATCACTTCCAATTTGGGCACTCATATTAGCTTTCATTGGCTTGCTGATGTCTGATGGCATTGAACATAATCGGTTTTTTATTCATTTTATTTTTACAGATTTTATCTATAAAGATTTGATGGAAGAACTATACGAATTTCCGCTTATTATCGGCTTATTCCTGGTCGCTTATCCATTAATGAAGCAAGATTGTGCTGTGACAAAATCAACTAGTCAGGTCATAGCTGAAGATGATTTGTCCGATATAGATTCTAAACTTCATATTTAAGTGACTTGCTTTTTTAAAGAAAAAAATGAACCTCTGCAAGCAGAGGTTTTTTAATATCAAAATATTGTGAAGTGATTAAAATTTCTACTAAAAATCCTGTGGATAGTTGGGGCTGAAACAGGTAAATTTAGCCTAGATTATGCTATACTGTACGACTAAATTTTAATATTGGTTCAGCTTTTTTTTGAGCCGATTTATAGCTGGATTTACGACATATAAATGCAAGCCAAATCTGGCTTGTAGAATAAGGAGTATGCATGAGCGTATCGGAAATTAGACCGATTGCCATTGAGGATGAACTCAAGCACTCGTATTTAGACTATGCAATGAGCGTGATTGTGTCACGTGCCTTGCCGGATGTACGAGATGGTCTAAAACCTGTTCATCGTCGTGTGCTTTTCGCAATGCACGAATTGGGCAATGACTACAACAAAGCTTACAAGAAGTCTGCCCGTGTTGTAGGTGATGTCATCGGTAAATATCACCCACATGGTGATTATGCTGTTTATGAAACCATTGTCCGTATGGCTCAGGACTTTAGTCTGCGCTACCAACTGGTTGATGGTCAAGGGAACTTTGGTTCAATCGACGGCGATAGCGCTGCGGCAATGCGTTATACCGAAGTTCGTATGCGTAAGCTGACCCATGAGTTATTGGCTGATCTGGAAAAAGATACAGTTGACTGGGAAGATAACTACGACGGTTCTGAGCGTATTCCGCAAGTCATGCCAACTCGTATTCCGAACCTGTTGGTGAATGGTGCGGCTGGTATTGCAGTCGGTATGGCGACCAATATGGCGCCACACAACATGACTGAAGTAGTGAATGCGTGTCTGGCTTATGCAGATAATCCAAATATCAGCATCGAAGGTTTGATGGAATACATTTCCGGTCCAGATTTCCCAACGGGCGGTATTATTTACGGTAAATCAGGTATCGTGGATGCCTATCGTACTGGTAAAGGCCGTTTGCATATTCGTGGTAAATATCACTTTGAAGAAGATGCCAAATCTGGCCGTACTACGATTGTCTTCACAGAAATTCCTTATCAGGTCAACAAAGCGAAAACGATTGAACGTATCGCCGAGCTGGTCAAAGAGAAAAAACTTGAAGGCATTTCTGAACTTCGTGATGAATCGGACAAGGAAGGGATGCGTATTGCGATTGACCTGAAGCGTGGTGAAAATGCTGAAGTCATCGTCAATAACCTGTTCCAGAATACACAGTTAGAAAATTCTTTCAGCATTAACATGGTTTGCTTGGACAATGGCCAGCCGAAATTGATGAATCTGAAAGACATCATCGCTGCGTTTATTCGTCACCGTCAAGAAGTCGTGACACGTCGTACTATGTACGAACTGCGCAAAGCACGTGAACGTGGTCATATTTTAGAAGGTTTAACCGTTGCTCTGGCAAATATTGATGCCATCATCGAAACCATCAAAACTTCTGCCAACCCGGCTGAAGCGCGTGAGCGTTTGCAAGCAGGTGAGTGGGCAGCAGGCGGTGTAGCAGCCTTGCTCGAAAAAGCGGGTGCTGTTTCTGTACGTCCTGATGAAATTGAAGGCGAAGATCCAAACCGCCCGTTTGGTATTGATGGCGATGTGTATCGTTTATCTCCGACTCAAGTTAACGCGATCATGGAACTACGTCTCCATCGCTTAACTGGTCTTGAGCAGGATAAACTTCAAGCTGAATATTCTGAAATCTTAGGTCAAATTGCTGAATACACAGCCATCTTAAATGACTTCAACTTATTGATGAACGTGATTAAAGAAGAGCTAGCGCTAATTCTTCAGCAATATGGCGATGCGCGTAAAACAGATATCGTTGAGTCTCGTATCGACTTCTCTCGTGAAGACCTGATTCCTGAAGAACAAATGGTTCTTACGGTTTCAAAAACTGGTTATGCGAAAACTCAACCATTATCTGACTATGCTGCGCAACGTCGTGGCGGTCGTGGTAAGTCTGCAACCAGCATGAAAGAAGACGATTACATCCAGCACATGGTTGTAACATCGAACCATGCTACGGTACTTTGCTTCACCAATGTCGGTAAGGTTTATCGCCTGAAAGTTTATGAGGTGCCACAAGCTTCGCGTGGTGCCAAAGGTCGCCCAATGGTGAACTTGTTGCCGCTGGATGACAACGAAACCATTACTGCTATCTTGCCAGTGATTGATGCACCGAAGAAATTCAAAGAACGTCTGGCTGACTTCAAGGCATTTGTGAAGACCAATGCTGCCCAGCTGCAAACCAATGAAGTGATCAATAGTCACTTTGCGGCACTAGAAGCTGCTCTTGCTGAATCTGAAGATGGTGCAGATGATATTTCTGATGCACTGCGTGTTCAATTGAAAGAGCTTGGTTTAGCACTTTCAACCACTGATCTTGATGCTGACATCATCAATGACTTTGCACAGCAAGCCGAAGCTGTTCGTAAGAACTTCTATGTGTTTATGGCGACTGAGTACGGTACGATTAAACGTGTAGAACTGGAACAGTTCTCAAATGTTCGTTCAAACGGTTTACGTGCGATTGAACTGAATGGCGATGACACCTTAATTGGTGTTGCGATTACTGACGGTGAACAGCAAATCATGTTGTTCTCGAACGAAGGTAAAGCCATTCGTTTCGCAGAGACTGACGTACGTTCAATGGGTCGTTCAGCCAAAGGTGTGCGCGGTATGCGCGTGACCATCGGTGCTTCTCAGGTTGAAGATGCAGAAGATGCAGATGTTGAATCTGATGATGAAGATACAACTGAAGCTAACTTCATTAGTCGTATCGTATCTCTAGTGGTTGTACCTGAAACCGGTGAAGTGCTGTGTGCTTCTGCAAATGGTTATGGTAAACGTACCCCGGTAGATGACTTCCCAACCAAGAAACGTGGCGGTAAGGGTGTGATTGCAATCAAGACCTCAGAACGTAACGGTGAGCTGGTCGGTGCAGTTGCGATTGACGCATCTAAAGAACTGATGCTGATTTCTGATGGCGGTACATTGGTACGTACCCGTGCTTCTGAAGTGGCACAGACTGGTCGTAATGCACAAGGTGTTCGTCTGATCCGTCTGGCTGAAGATGAAAAACTGGTGGGTGTAGAAGCGATTGAAGCAGTTGAAGATGAGTTGGAAATATTGGAAGATATTGAAAATACTGAATCTGCAGCTGATGATGTAACTGATACACAAGAAGCTGAAAAAGATGATGACAATACAGTAGAGGAATAAGTTCTGCTACTGATGAAAAAGGGCGCTTCGGCGTCATTGCTGTCCCACAATTTTTCACAAGAGGAAGCTCAAATGAGCTTCCTCTTGTTTTATGGGTATTTTATCGGGTGAAAATAAAGCTTTTAAAGTTTTTCTTTCAAACAAATTCACTTGAATTATTCTGAGTAAACGTTGAACTGTCCAACCTGTTTTTCCTAAATGTTGAGCGAAACTC
>NZ_VPDX01000042.1:0-16103 GCF_013417475.1 Acinetobacter sp. YH12249
TTTTAATCATGGGACTCATCACAGAGGACAAATCACAGCAGCTCTAACGTCAATGGGATATCTTTGCCCTGAGATCGACTTAGTCTACATGCTAATTGAAGAAAATCAGCCTACTTAACATAATGGCGGTTATACGAAATTTCGTTATTCCTAGCAGGTAAAACAATCATATGCCTTATCAGAACTTAAATATTATGTATGACTTCGGACCAATCGACGTAAAGGTCATAGAGATTTTTGAGCAAGATAATAAAATTAATTTTCCTTTAAGTTATAAAAAGCTGATTGCTTCCCACAATGGGGTGCAATTTATTGAGAATAGCTTTGAATATTCTGATTCTAACAATGAAGTTGGAGAATCTAGCATAGCCTTTTGTTGTTTTGGACAAGGGGTAGGAGGTGATCATATTGAAAACTGTCAAGATCAGGATATATATGGCCATGATAAGATAGTCGTCTTTGGACTAAATGGTTGTGGTGACTATATCGGATTTGACTACAGATCTGACGTTAATAATCCGAAAGTAGTTCTTATGTACCATGATCAATATATCAAGGATCAACATGGACAGCCTAAATTAGAATTGATAGAAGTATGTGATAGTTTTGATAATTTTTTGAACTTACTAAGATAGCTTAAATTATTAGCCTGAGACTATATTTAACATAAAATCTCTTATACGAAATTAATGGATGTTCGTATAGATTACTTGCATATTGTATTCGATCGAATACAATATAGTGAGAAGAGAAGGAATCCTCATGATTGAAATTAAACGTCTGCCAGAATTTGATGAATGGTTGGATGGCATTAAAGACAATATAACCCGTATCCGTCTGAATCGTCGATTAGATAAGGTTCAACGTGGAAACTGGGGAGACATTAAACCTCTCCAAGATGGTGTTTGGGAAATGAGAGAATTCTTCGGTTCTGGATGGAGGATGTATTACATCCAACATGGTGACGTTGTGATTGTAATGCTTGGTGGTGGAGATAAATCAACTCAATAACAAGACATCGATCGTGCAGTCAAACTATCGAAAACGTTGGAGGATTAAAATGGTTAAAGTAGCTGATTTACCAAGTTTTGATATGGCTGAGTCACTCAAAACTGAAGAAGACATTGTGATGTATCTCAATATAGTTCTTGAAGAGAATGATCCAGCTGAATTAGCTCATGCACTTGGTGTTATTGCTAAAGCTCGTGGCATGACTCAAATCGCTAAAGAAGCAGGAATTGGGCGTGAGGCACTCTACAAAGCCCTACGTCATGATTCAGCACCACGTTTTGATACGATTAATCGTGTAGTGAATGCTTTAGGCTTAAAACTCACAGTACAACACGCCTAAAACTTTAAAAAATATAGTAAAAATGGGAGCTAAAGGCTCCCATTTTTAGATTCGTATAACGTGTATTATGTTAATTTTAGGAAAATTAAAGAATTTATGGAAAATGAAAGTCTAGAATCGATAATTGAAAAGCTAATAGCATTATTTGAAGAATTTGATTTAAAAAATTGGGAAAAAGCATATTCTGATATGCTCTTATGTCTTAAAGAGGATCCAGAATATGCTAAGTATCAATTGCGCATTAATTTTGGAGGAATGGGGTCATTTAATGATCTCATCTTGCATCGTGATGGAGTTCCTCTTATTGAAGAAAATGATTATTTAAATGAATTAAGAAAACAATTGTATGCCTATTTAACATAATGGCTGTTATACAAATTTCCAAAAAAAAGCGAGAATTTTCTCCTCGCTTTTTTACTCAACAAATTAGAAGTTATATTTTAATTGAGCATTTACACCATTAAAGCCATCAAATGCATTAACGTGTGTGTAAGCTACTTCTGCAGCCAAGTTTGGAGTGAAGTTATAGCCAGCTCCAGCTTGAATGATTAAACCTGAATCATCTTCGCTAGCTGAAACTGTATAACCTTGATAAGTAGCATCTACATCGAGGTCAACACGTGCATAACCTGCCATACCTTTAGCATAGAAATTATTTGCTAAAGGATATTTAGCTGTTAAGCCAATACCATAGTATTGAACATCGGCGTCAGTTCTTACACCAAATTCTTCTAAATCGCCATCGAACTCGATGTCATTTACAGATTTATTCCAGAATACTTCAGCACCAACATATTCATTAAATTGCAAACCACCATTCAGGCCTAGAAAATGTACATCAACATCATCGTTATTTAAAAATGTATAGCCAGCGCCTACATATGGCTGAATTGTTGTACTACCAGCATTTGCTGTAGTTGCTGCAATAGCCCCAAGAAGTGATACTAAAAGCAGTTTTTTCATTGTATATCTCATGAATATTGAAGTTATATAAAAACCCATAAATCATTGATTTAAAGGATTTGCATATATTGGAAATATAAATAAAAATTTGCAATAAAATTATACTAATTAGTAAGATATTTTTTGATTAATTGATTAATAAACAATCTTTTCTATTATTTCTAGAAATTTTCTATTTAACATAATGGGCGTTATACGAAATGCATTTTTAAAAGCCATTATTTATCAAATACTTAAACTTAAAAACACAAAATCAAAAAGATCAAAAAACGCACGATTTAACAACTCGTGTGTTTTTTAAGCAAATCTGTAATGTTTAGCCAATAGAATCGACTAAAAAACGCTCAATTTTGGCATTTTTGCCCGGTTATCAAGATTCCAGGATATGAAATTATCCCCAATTTCTGCGGATAAACCTGGGACAGTTTTTAGCCGGTCTTGTACGCATATGCTCACAACAATTCCGGTCCTTTGCGGCTGTCCAGGTACCTGAAATTTTTCTATGATGGATTCATCAGGAACAGGATGTTCTACACAATAATAAGAACAACGATACGCACAAGGACTGTAAGGTACGACAGGAGTTATACCGAGCGAACCCATACGAAAAACCCCGGCAGGATGCCGGGGTTTTTTATTTTCTAGACTTCTTAAATCAGAGTTGGGTGTGCATCCAAGATACGAATTAAAGTCGCTGCAGGGCCAGTCGGATAGCGACGGCCTTGTTCCCAGTTTTGTAGAGTTCTGGCACTGATATGCAAACGTGCAGCAAATTCAGCTTGGGTTAAGCCTGTTTTCTCACGTACTTCCTTAATATCCGGCAATTCAAGCTCAGTCACTCGGCTTGCTTTCATTTCATTGCGTTTGATAGCACCAGCTTCTTTGATTGAAGCAACTAGGTCATCAAATAAGTTGTTATCCATGAAATTGCTCCTTCACTAATTGACGCAAAATAGAGGTCTCTTTGTCTGTCAGGTTATCTTTCACAGACTTTGGATAAGCTACCAGGAAAAAGATCTGATCATCTTCTGTGACCCAATAGTAGATCACACGGATACCGCCACTTTTACCTTTATTACCTTGAGCACAGCGTACTTTACGAATGCCACCGCCATTCTTGATTAAGTCACCTTTATCAGGCTGTACCAAGAGATCTTGCTGGAGCTGACGATACTCTTCATCACTTACAAGCTCTTTGATTTGCTTGGTAAAAATACTGGTTTCAATGAATAGCATAGGTTTAAGTACGTCAATGGCGTATAAGAATTTTAGCAGTTTTAGAGCGAAAAAACGAGAGCTATAGGCTCATGTTTCGCATAATCAGTATTATGTTAATTTTAGGGAAATTAAAGAGTAGAAATGAACTTAAATCTAAATAATAAAAAATTTGTAAATGCTAAAAATACATCTAATGGAGAAGTATCTCACGAGACTGTTTTTAAGGCACTGTTGCAAATAGGCTGACATGATAAACTAAATATCTTATTTATTTCGAGATACAGCAGATGAATCCCTTCCACGGTCGGCACTTTCAAGGTGAAATCATTCTTTGGGCTGTTCGTTGGTATTGTAAATATGGCATCAGCTATCATGAACTTCAGGAAATGCTCGCTGAACGTGGAGTGAATGTTGATCACACCACAATTTATCGCTGGGTTCAGCGTTATGCTCCAGAAATGGAAAAACGTTTACGTTGGTATTGGCGTAATCCTACAGATCGACATTTATGGCATATGGATGAAACTTACGTAAAAGTGAATGGCAAATGGGCATATCTATACCGTGCAGTTGACCAACGTGGCCATACTCTTGATTTCTATCTTTCTGCTAGACGAAATACCCATTCAGCTTATTGTTTTCTTGGTAAAATTTTGAATCATGTCAAAAAATGGCAGATTCCACGAGTCATAAACACTGATAAGGCTCATACCTATGGCCGTGCTTTGTCGCGACTAAAACAGGAAGGAAAGTGTCCTGAAGACCTGGAGCATCGACAGATTAAATACAAGAATAACGTGATTGAATGTGATCATGGCAAGCTCAAACGGATCATCAAGGCTACGTTGGGATTCAAGTCTATGAAAACGGCTTATGCCACAATTAAAGGAATTGAGGTTATGCGTGCTCTACGCAAAGGACAAGCTTCATTATTTTATAACGGTAATATTCTAGGAGAAGTTTGGCTAGTAAATAGAGTTTTCGGTCTCTAAGCTTTTTTGAAGGGAAAATCATCGACTCAGATCCCTATTTGCAACAGTGCCGTTGTTAGTGGTTTGACCCACTAACAACTAACACGTTGGCTATTCATTGAGTAAATCCTAAACTCAACTAATTCTTTTATTTATCAGACAACCATTTTTCGACATTCGACGGCACATTCACGGCAAGCATCAGCACATTGCTGGCAGTGTTGATGCTCATGTTGGCTACATTCATCTGCACAGTATTCACAAGCCTTGGCACAAAGCTCACAAATTTCTTTCATAAAAGGAGATTCATTTTGCTGCATACGAGCACAGAGCTGACAAATATCTGCACAATCTAGACAACGCTGAATACATTCTCGCATCATCTCCAGATTTTCTTCTTTTAGACAGGCATTTGCACAACTGGCACAGGTAAGGTAACAGCTCATACATGCCTTTGCGCAATCTGAAAATTGGATATCGTTCATCATACTTACCTAAAGTCACTTGATTTAGGAATAAGCTAATCAAAAAAAAAGATATACACTAGGACGATTAGGTAAGGGAAAGTAAAATAGTCATAGATTTTGTTAAATGGTTTTAGATGCTGGCTTTGAGTGATTTAGGGCACTGTTGCAAATAGGCTGACATGATAAGCTAAATATCTTATTTATTTCGAGATACAGCAGATGAATCCCTTCCATGGTCGGCACTTTCAAGGTGAAATCATTCTTTGGGCTGTTCGTTGGTATTGTAAATATGGCATCAGCTATCGTGAACTTCAAGAAATGCTCGCTGAACGGGGTGTGAATGTTGACCACACCACAATTTATCGTTGGGTTCAGCGTTATGCTCCAGAAATGGAAAAACGCTTACGCTGGTATTGGCGTAATCCTACAGATTTACATTCATGGCATATGGATGAGACTTATATCAAAGTGAAGGGGCGATGGACTTACCTGTATCGTGCAGTTGATCAACGTGGTCATACGATTGACTTTTACCTTTCCGCTAGACGGAACAGTAAATCAGCCTATTGTTTTTTAGGAAAAATCTTCAATACGGTGAAAAAATGGCAAATTCCACGGGTCATCAATACAGATAAAGCAGCGACCTATGGCCATGCTTTATCACGGTTAAAGCGAGAAGGAAAATGTCCAGTAGATATTGAGCACAGGCAGATTAAGTATAAAAATAATGTCATTGAATGTGATCATGGTAAGTTAAAAAGGAGTAATAAAAAGATTTTTTTGATCTAATTGATTAATTAAATCTTGAATTCCTTTTGTTTTAACTGCGACAGCTTCAACTACAGGGATACCTAACAGTTGAGACAGTTTATCCTTATCAATGGAAATACCACGCTTTTTGACCTCATCCATCATATTTAATACAAGAATCATAGGGCGATTTAGAGCACGAACTTCGAGAACCAAGCTCAAATGTAAGCTTAAATTTGTGGCATCTACAACGCATATAAAAATATCGGGTAGAATTTCACCTTTTAGCTCGCCCAAACAAACTGCCCTGGTGACTTCTTCATCTAAACTACTAGGTTTTAAACTGTAAGTTCCGGGTAAGTCCAATACTCGTATTGCATCACCAGAAGGTAATTTAAAAGAACCTTCTTTTCTTTCTACGGTAACCCCAGCATAGTTGGCAACTTTTTGTCGCGTACCAGTAAGCGTATTAAATAAAGAGGTTTTTCCGCAATTTGGATTACCGACTAATGCAATGTTCTTAATCTTCATTGGATACTAACTCTACAAAAATTCTTTCAGCTTCATTCTTTCTTAATGCGAATCTTGAAGTTTCAATTTGAACTAAAACAGGATCTCCGCCAAAAACACCTTTAGCGAGTACTTGTAGAGTTTCACCCTCTCTAAAACCTAATAGTTGGAGCCGTTCCAATACGGGATCAGTGGTATGACTGTATTGATTACCTTTTTTGAGATCTCTAATTTTGACGATCTGATTTTGTTTAACTTGAAATAGATTCATTTTCGATACTCTTACTTCAAAGCCAAAATCTTTCGAGCACCATTAAGCACGAATAAAGAAACCAGGATGCCAATGATTAAGTCTGGGTAAGCTGATCCCGTCCACGCCACGAGTACACCGGCAAATATAACGCCCATATTTACCACAACGTCATTCGCCGAGAAAATCCAACTGGCTTTCATATGTGCGCCATCTTCTCGATGACCAGAAATAAGATATAAGCATGTCACGTTAGCTATAAGTGCGAGCAGGCCAATAACAATCATGAGCGTTGATTCTGGCTCGCTTCCAAACATGAATCGTCTAATGACATCAATAATCACGATGACAGCAAGTAATAACTGAATCCAACCTGCGAAATGGGCTGCTTTCACTTGATATTTCGCAGCTTTTCCGACGGCATATAGCGCAATACCATAAACGGCTGCATCGGCAAACATATCTAGAGAATCAGCAATCAATCCTGTAGACGCAGCAATAATTCCGCTGATGAATTCTATAAAGAACAGTAGAGCATTAATGCCTAATAACAGTTTAAGTACTTTAGCTTGTCTCACAGGATCAGGTTCATTAGGTATATCGCCTGTAGAAAGCTGTGTTTCATCAAGTTTCGCCCCAAAACCCAGTCCTTCAAGTTTGGCCGTAATTTGCTGACTCCCTTCATTATGGAAGACTTTCAGTTTTCGATTGGGAAGATCAAAAGTAAGACCTTTAACTGCTTCAATATCTGCAAGAGCCATACGGACCATTTGCTCTTCAGCAGAGCAATCCATTTTAGGAATGGTATAGGTACTTGTTTGCTTAGCCTGTTGATTGCTTATATAAGTTTCAGTCTTCACAAGCTTTGCACCAAAACCCAAAGCTTCAAGTTTGGTAGTTATATTTTCATCTTTTTGATTATGTAGAACCTTTAAAGACCGGTTAGGTAAATCAAAGATGAGTTTTTGAACACCATCAATTGAAGATAGCGCCATACGAACCATCTGTTCTTCCGCAGAACAATCCATTTTGGGAACTAAGTATTCACTCATGTAGTGCGAATCTTTTAAAACGTTTTCAGTGCTTAAATTTTCTTTGGGATCAGAACCACAACAGGATTGAGCGGTATCTTCACAACTGTTTGAAGTGTTACAGCAAGGAGATGAAGATTTTTCTTCTTCCTCTTCACCACAACAGCTAGGCGTATTATCACAATTCTTTGAATTGCTTGCTTCTGCAATTGATGGATGATTTTCTTGTTGAGATTTCTTATCTTCGCATGGTGTTTCTTTACTACATCCACAGCCACTCATAGTTATACCCATTAAAAAAATTTATAAACTTTGAATATTAGAATCCCTATAGTTACTATAGAGTCAAGATTTTTTGGAAATACCAACTCAATGCATTTAAAAATTGGTGAACTCTCTAAAAAAACCTCATGTTCAGTATTAACAATTAGGTTTTATGAAAAGGAAGGTTTAATTCCGGAACCCGAAAGAACGGAAGGAAATTACCGCCTTTACGATATAGGCTATGTTGAGCGAATTAAGTTTATTTTGAATTGCCGAACTTTAAATATGAGTTTGAATGAAATTCGTCAATTACTCACCTATAAAGATAATCCCAAGAAAAATTGTTCAGATGTGAATGAATTAATTGACTTACATGTCAGTGCTATCAGAGAAAATATAATCAAGCAACAAAAGCTTATTGAACAATTATCTGATTTAAGAGGTACTTGTGATGGCTTATGTACAATTGACCAATGTGGAGTTCTAAAAAATCTAGCTTGATTATCTAGACCTATGCTTTTTTCAAAAATTCTGTATATCTTTACTTAAGGCTGCAAAAAGTTTAAGGTTACTCAAATTCTGTGATCAGATCTTTGATAGATCTGGACAGCTTCTTATTGGTGTTTTAAATACAGATTTGTGTATGAAGAGAAAAACATTTCTAATCCAGATATTGGTACTCTTATTCACATTCCAGAATATTTGGAGTGTGGCAGAGGCTGCGTGTCTGCATGAAATGCCAAACATACCCAATTCAATACTCTCTAATCCAATCGATTTAGACGAAAAGAGTGATAGTCCTAGTCAAGCACTTTATTCCTTAGAAAACTATAAAGAAATCTATGACTATTGTCAGAAGGTTTGTTTTAACGAAAAGTGCAGTCATTTCTCAAATACAATCGTGATTCAGATTGACCCACCCGATGATCTGAAGCTTAAAACTCATTTTGAGACAGTCCTTACACCATCTTATTTGGGAAGAACTTTTTATAAATCCCCTTATCTGAATCAATTAACACCCCCTCCTGATTTGCCCCTACTATTGGTGGGGTAGTCTTATAAAAGCCCACCACTCCTAATCTCATTATGTGTGGGGCATTTCATGTCAAAAAACAAATTATATCAGGATACTTCTATCCTGAATTTATCCTGGTCAGCATTCCGTACAGGTGTCTTGCTATCAGCAATGATCAGCTTGAGTACTTCTGTAGTCGCCAGTCCTCAAGATTTAACGCTGCGACAAGCCATTGAGCAGGTCAACCAGTATCAAGCGTCCCAAAATTTCTGGGAAACGCAAAACAGCATTAATGCCACGAATCTTCAGCAAAGTAAGCTGTTTAAAAATCCTGAACTGTCAGTTGAACAAACGGGATTTGGTTCAAATAATGAAAAAGAGCTTACCATTGGCATATCACAACCCTTGGATATTTTTGGTGAGCGAAAAGCAAACCAAAAATTAGCCAGTCTCTCTACAGATAAAACAGCACTGAAGCAGAAGATTTATCAAGCGCAAATTGAGCTTGCAGTGAAATATGTATGGTCACAACTGGCCATTGCCGAACTTGAAAGAAACATTGTCAATGAACAACTTCGGGTGAGCGAAGAAAACCTTAAAGCGATCGAGAAGCGCTTTAATGCAGGCAGTATTGCCCAAGTAGATGTAAATCGCGCACGTTTAAGCCATGCTGAAAATATCCGTCTTTTTAGACAGGCAGACTTACAGGTACAAGTGGCCACCCAACAATTATCAAATTTATGGGGAACCTCTGATAAGTCATTGAAGGTAAACCTCTCTTCGCAAAAGCTTTGGCCAAAATCGACTCATGGGCAGGTTCAAGAATATTTAGCGGATAACTACATTGAGAAATATCGGATTTTACAGGTGTTAGAGTCTCAAGCAACGGTTGATCAGCTGAAAGCAAAGTCACGTCCTAATCCTACTTTAAACCTGGGCGTTAACCGCACCCAATCCTTGGATAACTCAACACAAAATCAACTGGTGGTTGGAGTCAGTGTACCGCTCAATATTTTCGATCGTCAGCAAAATGGCATAAAAATCGCGCAAGAAAAAATGAACTTATTAGAGCGTCAGAAAGACTTTTATCTAAAGCAAAATGCGCTGCAAATAGGCACGATCTTAACCGAGTTGCAGGGTTTAGAGCTTCAATTCAAAGTCGTTGACGAGACTCAAATTCCTTTGGCGACTCAAGTTCAAAGTAAAACTTTACAAGGTTTTCTGGCAGGAAAGTTTGCTTTAACCGATGTTCAGCAAGCCACGCTTCAATTACAAGACATCCGTCTACGTAAAGTCCAGTTGTTACGGGAGGGCTGGCAAAAGGCCATCGAAGCAGAAAGTTTAAGCTTAGGCATTAGCCCAAGTGAAGTCATGTCGAAAGATGCTATTGCACAAATCAATCAAAATTTATGGCAAGACATACAGGCCATGCCTGTCATTGGTGGGGGAAATTAACATGTTCGATCTTAAAAACAGCTTAAAAAAACAGAGCGGAAAAATCTCTCAACCCCTACTGATTAGTTTGGTCATCGGCGCTACCGTACTCCTCAGTATTTTCTTGATCTTAACGGGTAAGAATAAATCTGAAACATCAGATGAACATGCCGAGGAAGAAGGGGGAGAAGAACATGGTGGTGAAACCGAAGAGCATGCAGAAGGTGTGAGCCTGACTGCCAAGCAACTGGTGGAACAGGGCATACAATTATCAGCGGTCGATCAAGGCCCGGTGGTTAAATTAAGTTCTTATCCTGCCAAACTGAATGTGAATACTGACCAGCAAGCGCACGTCTCACCGAGTTTTAGTGGTCATGTAGAAAATGTCTATGTAGAACTCGGTCAAAAAGTTCAGAAAGGACAGCCTTTGGCTGCGTTGCTTGTTCCTGATCTAGTTGATCAGCAGGCCAATCTTAAAATTGAACAAACCAACCTTGAACTGGCGAAACAAGACTATGATCGTGAGCGTCAGCTTTGGTCACAGGGCATTTCAGCAAAACAGGACTATCAACGTGCTTATAACAGCTATAAACGGGCACAAATTCAGGTTCAAGCGGCCCAATCACGTTTAAGTGCATTTGGTGCAGTGAATGCCAGTAACGGACGCTATATTTTGAAAGCTCCCATTTCTGGCGTGATCAGTAAAAAGGATTTGGTTCTCGGGGAAAATGTTCAGTTAGCCGATCAACTCTTTACGATAGACCGGTTAGATCAACTCTGGCTTGAGTTTATTGTTCCAAATTCTGAAATTATGGGCTTAGCCCCGAATCAAAAGATCGAATTTAAATCCTTGCAAACGGAAAAGGTCTATCAGGCTGTTATTCAGACTTTAAATACTGAAGCGGATATTCAAACAGGCCGTCTTCAGGTGCGAGCAAAAGTTGAATCGAATGCAACCGAATTACGTCCAAACTTGATGGTAAACGTACAGTTGCAACAACGCAGTGAAAGTACCGCATTACGGGTACTTAAGTCCGCAGTTCAGAATGTCGATGGAAAAGATGTGGTTTTTGTCGCCATTCAGCATGGACAGAAAGTTGAATTCAGTCCGCAACCGGTGAAATTAGGGCAATCGTCTGGGGATAGCCAGTGGATTGAAGTGGTAAATGGGCTTAATCAGGGACAAAAATATGCAGCTCAAGGCAGTTTCTTACTGAAATCTGAGATGGAAAAAGGAGAGGCTTCACATGAGCACTAAAAGCCCTCACATTCCAGACCACGAATCGGTAAAACCTGAAGGGCTGTTTGATCGGCTGATCCAGTTTTCTATCCATAACGCCATTTGGATTATGCTGTTTATTGCAGCCTGGATTGCTATTGGTATTTATAGTTATCAAAAGTTACCGATTGATGCTGTACCGGATATTACCAATACTCAGGTGCAGATTAACACTTCAGCCAATGGCTTTACGGCTTTGGAAATGGAACAGCGGATTACCTATCCCATTGAGAATGCCATGTCAGGCATGCCGAAAATGGAACAAACCCGTTCGATTTCACGCTACGGCTTATCGCAAGTGACCATCATTTTTGAAGATGGCACGGATATTTACTGGGCCAGACAGCTTATCAACCAGCGCTTGCAAGAAGCAATGGGAGAAATGCCTGAAGATGTGCAACCTAACATGTCGCCTATTTCGACAGGTTTAGGTGAAATCTATCAATGGGTGATTAAAGCCGAACCAAATGCTAAAAAGCCGGATGGAACCCCTTATTCGGCGATGGATTTACGTGAAATTCAGGATTGGATTGTAAGACCGCAATTACAGCGCGTAAAAGGCGTTGCTGAGATCAACAGTATCGGTGGCTTTAATAAAACCTATGTGGTTGCCCCTGATCTGAACCGATTGCAACAATTGCAAATTCCTTTGTCTGATTTACAAACTGCCTTAACAGAGAATAATGAAAACCGTGGTGCTGGCTATATTGAGAAAAATGGACAACAGCTAACGGTTCGTGTTCCCGGCACTTTAAACACGATTGAAGATATCCAGAACATCAGTATTGCCAATAAAAACGGCTATCCGATTCGGGTGGCAGATGTCGCCAATGTCTCAATTGGTCATGACTTAAGAACAGGGGCTGCAACCTATAATGGTGAAGAAACTGTATTGGGTATTGCCATGATGATGATGGGAGAAAATAGCCGTACCGTTGCTCAAGCCATTGATGAAAAGGTGCAATCGATCCAGCAATCGCTACCTAAAGGTGTGGTGATTGAGACTGTGTATGACCGTACGCATTTGGTTGATCGGGCGATCAAAACCGTTCAGAAAAATTTGATTGAGGGTGCAATCCTCGTCATTGTTATTTTATTTCTCTTTCTAGGTAATTTCCGTGCTGCGCTGATCACGGCTTGCGTTATTCCACTGTCAATGCTGTTTACCTTGACGGGAATGGCAGAGCAGAAGATTAGTGCAAATCTGATGAGTTTAGGGGCACTGGACTTCGGTATTATTATTGATGGTGCAGTGGTTATTGTAGAAAACTGTATCCGTCGGCTAGCAGAAGCTCAGAAGCTGAAAGGTGGTTTACTTAGCCGTTCTGAAAGATTTAAAGAAGTCTTCTTGGCTGCAAAACAGGCGCGTCGTCCTCTGATTTTTGGACAGTTAATTATTTTGGTGGTTTATCTACCTATCTTTACCCTGACGGGTGTAGAAGCCAAACTTTTCCATCCTATGGCAATGACTGTTGTACTGGCTTTAATTGGGGCCATGATTTTATCTGTCACTTTTGTGCCAGCCGCAGTTGCCCTATTTGTCACTGGAGAAGTCAAGGAAACCGAAAGTCGCTGGATGCATTGGCTTAAAACCAAATATGAACTGCTTTTAGATAAAGCCTATGAGCTTCGTTTATTTGTGACTATTGTGGCTGCCTGTATTTTAGTGCTTACGGGCGTGCTAGCCACTCAAACAGGTAGCGAGTTTGCACCTCAACTGGGTGAAGGTGATTTTGCTGTTCAGCAAATGCGTTCCCCAAGTACAGGGTTAGAACAGTCACTGAGAATGCAGGAAAATACTGAAAAGTTACTGTTGAAAGAATTTCCTGAAATTAAAGCGATCTTTGCCCGTACCGGTACAGCAGAAGTGGCCACAGATGTTATGCCACCCAACATTTCAGATGGCGTGGTACTGTTAAAACCTCATGATGAATGGCCTGATCCAAAACAAACGATTGATGAGCTTCGCCAAAGAATGATTACTTTCTTAGCGACATTGCCGGGAAATAACAGTGAGTTCTCGCAACCCATTGAACTGCGCTTTAACGAGTTAATTTCAGGGGTGCGAAGTGATGTGGGTGTCAAATTATTTGGTGATGACATGGAGATTCTAAATCGCGAAGCGAATAAAATTTCTCAAAAAATTAACTCAATTTCAGGCGCGACAGCCGTTAATGTAGAACAGACCAGTGGCTTACCCTTGTTGAATGTAGAGGTGGATAAGTCCAGAGCTGCACAATATGGCTTGTCGGTAAGAGCAATTCAGGATCTGGTAGCTACAAGTGTCGGTGGCCAGAATGTTGGAACAATTTTACAGGGAGACAAGCGTTTTGATTTTGTCATCCGTCTAGATGAATCCCAGCGTAGTCCTGAACAGTTAGCGGTACTTCCTATTCAATTGCCGAATGGTGGTTTAGTCCAACTGCAAGATGTGGCACGCGTTGAAAATATCCTGGGTATTAATCAGGTCAGCCGTGAAAATGGTAAACGTCGAGTGGTTATTACTGCAAATGTAGAAGGACGTGATTTAGGCTCATTCGTAACAGAGCTTCAGAGCACGTTATCCAAACAGGAATTACCAAGCGGTTATTGGATAGATTATGGCGGTCAATTTCAAAATCTGATGTCTGCAAAAGCGCGTATGCAATTGGTGGTTCCGCTCGCATTGTTGACGATCTTTATTTTATTGATGGCTGTATTCCATAATATCAAAGAAAGCTTACTGGTCTTTAGTGGTGTACCGTTTGCCTTATGTGGAGGCTTAATCGCGTTGTGGTTGCGTGACATTCCATTATCCATGTCAGCAGGGGTTGGCTTCATTGCACTATCGGGGGTGGCTGTACTGAATGGCTTAGTCATGCTTACCTTTATCAAAGAGTTGCGACAACAATATGACCTTTATTATGCAACGTGGCAGGGTGCAATTTTGCGTCTTAGACCTGTGCTGATGACAGCTTGTGTGGCGTCCCTTGGGTTTGTCCCGATGGCTTTGGCAACCGGAACTGGGGCAGAAGTACAGAGACCTTTAGCAACAGTGGTTATTGGAGGAATTATCTCCTCTACCCTGCTTACATTGGTTTTATTGCCCGTACTGTACCGCTGGATGAATGAAAAGAAAGCTTCTTAATCCATTAGATTAAGCAATTTTTAGCAGAGATATTGAGCCTGTCTCAAGTATCTCTGCTAATCATGGATTGAATAAGGAAAATTTTATGTCAGAACATCATGATCATAGCCATGCGGTTGTTACTGAAGGAAATAGTAAGAAATTAATGTTTGCTTTGGGTTTAACGACTACTTTTTTAATAGTAGAAGTTGTCGCTGCTTTTATTACCCAAAGTTTAGCATTACTGTCTGATGCCGCTCACATGTTTACTGATGTAGCCGCATTAGCTATTGCTCTTGCTGCTATCAAAATTGGTAAAAAAGCCGCAGATGATAAAAGAACTTTTGGCTATCAGCGATTCGAAATTTTAGCGGCTCTGTTTAATGCAGTGATGCTTTTTGTAGTGGCGATATATATCGTCTATGAAGCTTACCAACGTTTTACGAATCCTGCTGAAATTCAAAGTATTGGAATGATGATTGTCGCAGTCATTGGTTTGGTCATAAATTTGATTTCAATGAAAATCCTTTCTGCGAGTGCTGAAGGAAGTCTAAATGTGAAAGGCGCATATTTAGAAGTTCTTAGTGATGCACTGGGATCGATAGGCGTGATTATCGGAGGAGTGGTCATTTATTTTACCCAGTGGATGTGGGTAGATACCTTAATCGCTGTGTTAATTGGCTTCTGGGTCTTACCTCGAACTTGGGTTTTATTAAAACAAAGTATCCATATTTTGCTTGAAGGGGTTCCTGATGAGATTGATATTGAGTCGTTAAGAAATGATTTATTGATGCTAGAGGGTGTTGAAGGGATTCATCAGTTGAAAGTCTGGGCTATATCTTCAAAAAACATTCATTTAACTGCTCATTTAGTTGCTCCTAATAGCAATCCAGATCAGCTCTATCAAAAGGCCTTAGACGTTCTAAAACATAATCATAGTATTACTGAAATTACGTTACAAATAGAAAGTACGGAATGTAATACATTGGAACAGCATAAACATTAAAGTGCTGCTCTTTCTACATAATGGACAGATGACTAGGCTGATAAACCTTACCATTTTCCTGTATTACACTTCTATTTATCACACGCACTTTAAACGGCACTGTTGCAAATAACCACGAATGGTAAGCTGAAGACTGTTTTAGCTAAAGGTGCAGCATATGAATCCTTTCCATGGTCGGCATTTTCAGGGCGAAATCATTCTTTGGGCTGTGCGCTGGTATTGTAAATATGGCATTAGCTATCGTGAACTGCAGGAAATGCTGGCCGAACGGGGTGTGAATGTTGATCACACGACTATTTACCGTTGGGTTCAACGTTATGCTCCTGAAATAGAAAAACGTTTACGCTGGTATTGGCGTAATCCTACAGATCTGAGCTCGTGGCATATTGATGAAACCTATGTAAAAGTGAATGGACGATGGTCTTATCTGTATCGTGCAGTCGATCAACGTGGCGATACCATTGATTTTTATCTTTCTTCTAGACGTA
>NZ_VPDX01000043.1:0-14296 GCF_013417475.1 Acinetobacter sp. YH12249
AATAATTCAAGTGAATTTGTTTGAAAGAAGAACTTTAAAAGCTTTATTTTCACCCGATAAAATACCCATAAAACAAGAGGAAGCTCATTTGAGCTTCCTCTTGTGAAAAATTGTGGGACAGCAATGGCCTTAAGCCTCTTTTTTTATTAGATTGCTTTTGTGGAGTAGAAATATTCAACAAATAATATTAATAAATTAATTATTTTAACTCTACCACAGTAAGTATTTTCTTATTGATACCGTAAAATAGTTTAATAATATAGAAATCCCACTCTATTATATGCGGAATGATGCAGAGACTATTTCGGATGGATAATATCAGTTTTAAAGGTTTTCAGGATGCGGGACAGGCAGTTTTAAAATATCTGCATCAGCATTTTGGCTTTAATTTATGGATGATCACCCGGGTAGAAGACAATGACTGGATTGTGCTGCAAAGCGAAGATCATGGCTATGCTGTCCAGCCAGGTCAGGTATTTGAATGGGCCAATTCTTTCTGCTGTCATATGGTCACAGGCAAAGGACCAAGAATCGCGCCTCGCTCTGAAGAAATTCCTTTATATGCGACTGCGCCAATTAACCAGCATTTCTGCATCAAATCCTATATTGGTCAACCACTTTTTAAAGAAGATGGCAGTCTATTTGGGACATTATGTGCGGTTGATCCTGAAGCCAAGTCAGATGCCATCATTCAGGATCTGGCGATGGTCGAGTTATTTAGCAAGCTTTTGAGCTCCATCTTACAAGCTGAGTTGCGTCAGAACGAGCAAATCCGTCAGCAAGAACTGCTACAGCTACAAGCCAGTAAAGATGAACTGACTGGGTTATATAACCGTCGTGCCTGGGAGAAACTGCTACAGGCAGAAGAAGAACGTTGTAAACAGTACGGTCATCCGGCTGCGATCTTATTTATAGACTTGAATGACCTGAAAAAAGCGAATGATAGTCTGGGGCACAAGGAAGGTGATAAATTAATTCAGCATACAGCACAAGTCCTTCAAGAAAATGTACGTAGCAATGATATTGTGGCGCGTATCGGTGGTGATGAATTCGTAATTCTGAGCATAGAAAATGATAAAGCGGGAGCTGAGCGTTTGCTCGATCGTTTAATTGAAGCCTTTGCAGAAGCAAAAATTGAAGCCGCATTTGGTATGGCGATGCGTCATCCAACGACTGGCCTGGTTGAAGCACAGTGGCAAGCAGACAAAAATATGTTTGAGTACAAGCGCTGGAAAAAGTCTATTTAAATATTTTTGATTTTTAATATTTTTAAGGAGGTGTCTGAGAATGTTCAGCCATGAGCTGCCAAGTTTTTTCTACAATAAATAGAAGTAATTAATTTCCTTTTATTCTTATTTTTAGGTTTTATTCAAATTTTAATTGTCTAGAAGCAACCTAAGTTCTTCTTTAAACCCGGCTATTCAAAAGATAACTTTTCGACTTTTTAACCTAACGGTTACAAATTTTATAAGTATTGTTGTAAAGAAAATATGTGTTATTTGGGTTGGTTTCTAAGAGTTAGTTATGAGAACTAATAAGACCTTGCTCTAGAAGTAACATCTTATTTTTTAATGAGCATTGTTGTATGAAATATAAATTAAAATTACAGAGTTAATCCTTAGTTTATTAAAAGATAAAGCACGATCAGAGTGTAAGAAATACTGTCCAGAAAAAATATCATCGACAGGTAGTGGGTTTGTATTGTGCAGTTTTAATACGCCCATCTTTCATTCTCATTGAATAAAAATGCAAAGAAATTCTAGGGAATAAAATTTTATGAAAAAGCAGATGTCATTCTTTGGGCTTGTGTTGGTTTCAGGCTTGCTTACAGCATGTGGTGGCAGTGGAGGTAGCTCAGACAATCCTACAGTGACTACACCACCAAATGTTCCAGAGGAGAGTATTTCTCCTGAACTTTCAGAAGAATTTATTCCTTTTGAGGATCGCGATATCATCGAGAAAATCCGCGACAAAATTAACAATAGCACCAGTAATGATACGGACTATAACGTTGCGTTAGGTCATATGATTGGTGAGGTGTTTGCAGATTATCCTTATGGACGCACGGGCCGTATTATCAAGATTTATAATCTGGGTGTGAATAGCATCAAGTATCCAAATCTGATCTGTTCGGAGGTGAATACCAATGGTGCGGTGAAAACCTTTAAATTAAAAACAGATAAAAATAACTGTATTGTTCTGGATAAAACCTATCGCAAAGATTCAACCATTACCCAGACAGTCAATGGTGATACTACGACCTTGACCTTTAGCAATGTACGTTATGGTTCCAATGTTAATTTTAATCTAAAAGATGATTATCTGATTTCAGGTACGATTGTTCATACCAAAAGCAAAAACAATCTAGGTGCATTGGAAAGCTATAAAATTGACCGTCTGGAATTTCAGCGTGTAGCGGAAGACAAGAATGCGGGTAAATCTGGCGCTGAGTATGATGAGCTGAGCAAGGAATATCTGCTGGTGCGTAATTACAACTATAGCCTTGTAGATGACTATGGTAGTGGCAGTAATGGTATCCGTACCTTAACCAGCAGCGGCAGCATTATTGGTCAACCCAATCTGGCGGATTATCGTTATAGTTTTGATTTTAATACGACTACACCATTCAAGATGGACGAAACGGTGTTAAATAATTATAAGCATCTGCCGAAAGAGGGTGTGCTTGAAATTACTGACAGTTATGATCAGGTGATTGAGGTCAAACAGAATCAGCCTGAATCCTTAAAAGCGACTGTCTATTTCAATGGCAGTGAGCTGGATGACCTGCTGTGGTCAACGATTATTGGCAATAAAAAATAAGAACTAACCTTATAAAAAAAGCTCCATCATGGAGCTTTTTTTATTTGGGGAAGAATTTACAGAGAATTCAACTGCTGCGAACCAATCCAGTGTTTAGAGAACTGATAGGCTGCACGACCTGAGCGTTGTCCTCGTGCCTGGCACCAGCGTAATGCTTCAGCACGGGCTTCAGCTGTCATTTGCATATCTGCCTTTTTCAGATAATGCTCGACAATTTCCAGATACAGGTTTTGATCCATCGGGTAGAACGACAGCCATAAACCAAAACGATCCGACAGTGAAATTTTCTCTTCAATGGCTTCCTGTGGATGCAATTCGGTATATTGCGGTACATCCACTTTGGTTACTGGCGTATTTTCATGCATAAATTCCGGCAATAAATGACGACGATTACTGGTCGCATAAATCACAAAATTACTTGAACCGGACTGTAATGAACCATCTAGCACACTTTTCAGACTGCGATAGTTTTCATCTTCCGCATTGAAGGCCAAGTCATCACAATAGACAATAAACTTTTCCGGACGACCGGCGATCAGTTGCTGAATTTGTGGAAGATCTGACAAATCATCGCGTTCAATTTCGATCAGACGTAAGCCCTGATCTGCATATTCAGTCAACAAGGCACGCACAATCGAAGATTTGCCTGTACCGCGAGAGCCAGTCAGTAAGACATCATTGGCAGGTAATCCTTTTAGAAACTGCAAAGTATTCTGAATGACTTTTTCTTTTTGTCGCTCAATACCTTTTAAATCTGCCAGTTCAATCTGTTTGAGCTGGTGAATGGGTTTGAGTTCTCCAGCCTGCCATTTATAGGCATAAGCAGAAAAATCAGGACTTTGTTTTAATTTAGGCAGACTTTGCTGGAGCTGGAGAAGGACAGTAGAAAGAGCATTTAAGATATTGTCAGGTAAATCAATTTTCGCCATGATTTGAGCAGTACTTTTACAATTATGGCTAGAATACTATCACTGTAAAATTCACAGTCAAAGTCTGGAAAGTGTGATAATTTGCTTAAAGTGGTGAATTTTCGTTATTGTAGTACAAAGAAAATAGATGCCTGTTTTTTGTTCATGGCTGCAGGATGTCTGAAAATTACAATATAGGGAAGAGGGCAGATGCTGTTTAAAGATTTTACTCAGGATATCAATCCACATCAGGCCTATCGTATCAAAAAGCTGAAGCAGCAATTGCAACAGGCTGAAACTTACGAAGAATGGAAATATATTGCCTTAAAGATCGATGAAG
The DNA here is from genome assembly GCF_013417475.1 of Acinetobacter sp. YH12249. Taxonomy (NCBI): domain Bacteria; kingdom Pseudomonadati; phylum Pseudomonadota; class Gammaproteobacteria; order Moraxellales; family Moraxellaceae; genus Acinetobacter; species Acinetobacter sp. YH12249. The sequence goes on from NZ_VPDX01000043.1 coordinate 4,069, forward strand.
AATCTGGGGCACAAGAATGGAAGCTGGATAATAGTTCACCGTATTTTGATGCCGAAGTGATTGCGCATCGACTGGGGAAATTAAAACGTTACCGTCAGCAGAAACGCACTCGTGACCTGATGTATATCCTGCGTGAAGGGCTGAGTTACGATATTGCCAATATTGCCCATCCTTTACTGTTTACCGTCACGTATGTCGGCACTAAAAAAATTATTGAGGATTATGTAGAAGAAGTCAGTCTCGGCCTGGCTTATATTGCTTCTGCACAATGTACCTGTCTGACTCTTGAAGAGAAAATTGAATATTTTGAACACTGCCAACGTGCTTATGGTCAGCCAGCCTTAATGTTCTCGGGCGGTGCCACACTCGGTTTATTTCATACCGGTGTATGTAAGGCGTTAATGGAACAAGATCTGTTACCTCGAGTGATGTCGGGTTCCAGTGCTGGTGCAATTATGACAGCGATGTTAGGCGTCTCCAAACCTGCGCAGTATGTAGATATTTTAAAAGGCCATAACTTTTTCCATGAAGCCTTCCATTTCCGTACCATGAGTGAATTAATGAAGGGTAATGGTGGTCTGGCGGATGTCAAATACCTGAAAAAATTCCTGATTGAAAACCTGGGAGATATGACTTTTGAAGAAGCACTAAAAACTTCCGGTCTACATATCAATATTGCAGTCGCACCTTATGATGCTGCGCAGGATGCCCGGATCATGAATGCTTATACCTCTCCAGATGTACTGGTCTGGAGTGCGGTACTGGCATCTTGTGCCGTGCCGATTCTGTTCCCACCGGTACGTCTCACCAGTAAACGCCATGATGGTCAATATACGCCTTATATGGGCGCAACACGCTGGGTAGATGGCAGTGTCCGTAGTGATTTCCCGCAGGAGAAAATGGCGCGGCTGTACAATATCAATTACACCATTGCCAGTCAGGCCAATCCGCACATTGTGCCTTTTATGCAGGATGATATTTCACGCTTCCGTAAAGGGACTTTAAGCTGGCCGAAACGCATTGTACGCCGTCAGAGTGTGGTATTTACCAAAGGGATTATGGATTTCGCCCGTGAGCATGCGGGCAGTTTGCCGCCAGTCCGCCGTTTGCTGGATCATGGTTATGGCGTAGTGGATCAACGTTATTATGGTGATGTGAATATCGTCGGTAAATATAGCCTGCGTCATTACAGCTATATGCTGCAAAATCCTCGTCCGCATTTGTTCAAGGTGCTGCAACGTGAAGGTGAGCGGGCGACCTGGCCAAAAATCTCCCTGATTGAAACTCAGGAGCGGGTAGGTAAAACTATTCAGCATTGTCTGGAACTGCTAAATTATCAGCATGCTCCAGATGTCAAGCAGGAATACATTGTTACTTAACCCCGCCAATTTGCATCAGCTTAACTTCCAGCTTAAGACCAAAGCCCGAAGTTTGGGTTTTGGCCGCCGTCTTTATTATCTAGAAGTTAATCCTGAGACTGGGTCAGCACTGTGGTTGAAAACCCAAACCTTAGATTTTCCTGATGTTTCTCAGCATGCCCAGACTGGCTTAAGGTGTGAGCTGGATTTTTATGAAGCTTGTGGTGAGCAAGAAGGGCGGACTTTCATGCTTCCGCATCAAATTATTCGAAAGCCATTTCAGATTGGAAATAAATCTTTCAATCAGGCTTTGATTTTGACTGATGCGCCAGCGCATTTTGATGTATGTCCTAAGTTATTCCCAATTCAAGAAATTCGTCAACATATGCTACGGGCATTAAAACCGTTGATAAGCTTACAAGAACTCGGGTATCTGCATGCTGATCTCAAACGAGAGCATTTTGTCATTTATCAGAATCGGGTTTGTTTGATTGATTTTGAGCAGGTGCAGCCCCTCAACACTACCAGCCAAGCAATGAACGCAACGCCTCGTTATATGGCGCCCGAATTGTTCCAAGGGCAAGCCAAGTCGCTACAGAGCGAAGTTTATGCGCTGGGTATCATTTTTTATGAGTGGCTTACAGGGCAACGTTTAGAAGCGACAGATTATCAAGATTGGGCATTATTGCATTGTCAGCATTTTAAACCTGAGCTTCCTGCACAATATCAAGCTTTGCAAAGCCTGTTACAAAATATGCTTCGAAAGCACTCACAGGATAGATTGTCTGATTTCAAAGCCGTAAAACAGGCCTTACTTACTGAAATTGCATGAGAAAAATACAATAAATTGTATATTGTTTTTTATTTAATCAAACGAGTGGTTTTTTCTTAAAAAGAGCTTGTCAGGTGAAATTGATCCCTATAGTATACACAGCCATCGGGGACGTGGCGAAATTGGTAGACGCACTGGATTTAGGTTCCAGCGCCGCGAGGTGTGAGAGTTCGAGTCTCTCCGTCCCCACCAATTTACTTAAGAGATTGAGTAAAATGGCCGAGTAGAGGATTGGTGTAATGGTAGCATGACGGTCTCCAAAACCGTTCGTCAAGGTTCGAATCCTTGATCCTCTGCCAAAGTTTGAAAAAAGTCCAACACTAAGTTGGTACCCTGATGGGGACGTGGCGAAATTGGTAGACGCACTGGATTTAGGTTCCAGCGCCGCGAGGTGTGAGAGTTCGAGTCTCTCCGTCCCCACCATCAAAAGAGACAAGGTTGATGCCTTGTTTTTTTTTGCCTGAAATTTAAGGTTAAGCCATCTTTTAATTCCAGCCTTATTATTCGCTTACTTTCGATGAGTAGATTTTAAATACTCAAACTAAGTATTAATGAAGAAGAGAAGAGGGAAGTCTTTTAAAATACTCAATCAATTGGCTAATCCAGATAACATTAAAATTAATATTCAACACCCTTTCAAATAATTTGATTCTTGGAATGAGAGGATTGAAATTAAGCGGTTTCATTAGAAATAAGCCAGTATTTAATCATCATAGAATTAACTGATTAATTTTTGATATAAAAACACTGAGTTGATCATAGAATCGCTTGTCAACCGGATGCGATCGCTATAATATACACAGCCACGGGGATATGGCGGAATTGGTAGACGCACTGTGTTCAGGTCGCAGCGCCTTCTGGGCGTGAGAGTTCGAGTCTCTCTATCCCCACCATATATGAAGAAACAAGGTTGATGCCTTGTTTTTTTTTGCCTGAATTTTAGTGCGATATTTTTCTTGGCTTGGCTTTTTATTCTTTGTATTGAATTAATTTATTGTTTAAACAACATGCTTGATCAAGATAAGTGTGGTTCTAGAGGTCTGATCTGCTAGGATTGAGCTAGACAAGCTTAGCGATTAAGTTCAAAGCAGTAGCAAAGAAACCTCATAAGGCCGAGTTTTCTTGTTAAATCTTATAAAAAATAAAAAAATTGCATTAACTGTTTAATTTATAGCGGAATAGGCAGTGATTGCTTGTAAAATCACTTGTCAATGACCTGCTATCTCTATAATATACACAGCCATCGGGGACGTGGCGAAATTGGTAGACGCACTGGATTTAGGTTCCAGCGCCGCGAGGTGTGAGAGTTCGAGTCTCTCCGTCCCCACCAATTTACTCAAGAGATTGAGTAAAATGGCCGAGTAGAGGATTGGTGTAATGGTAGCATGACGGTCTCCAAAACCGTTCGTCAAGGTTCGAATCCTTGATCCTCTGCCAAAGTTTGAAAAAAAGTCCAACACTAAGTTGGTACCCTGATGGGGACGTGGCGAAATTGGTAGACGCACTGGATTTAGGTTCCAGCGCCGCGAGGTGTGAGAGTTCGAGTCTCTCCGTCCCCACCATCAAAAGAGACAAGGTTGATGCCTTGTTTTTTTTGCCTGAAATTTTATAAACGAAAAAAAGCCCATCGAAATGGGCTGATTATAGGAATAATAGAATTTTACTCAAATAAAAGGGTAAATCATGAGTGCATTGATTAATTAAATTTAAGCTTTCAGATGATCTTCAAACTCCTCACCCAGCTGCATGGCCAATGCATTACCTGAAAGATCGCAGGTCACCAGACCATATTCTTTTTTAAAACTGAAACTAAAACCACGATTGTCTGCCAGGGTGCGAACCGAATACCCCAATTTTTCTAACCAAAGTCTAAATGCGAGAACGTTTTTTGCTTTAACCACTTTTTTCACGAGATAACTCCTTCATCAGTTAAATCATAGATAAGGGTGAGAATTTTCGTTTTAAAGGGCAAATACCCTTATTTAAATTAATTTAATTGAATTTGCGGATTTAATGAACAAGATAATATAGACGAAATATAGGGTTTTTAATCTAAGTCTATGTTTTTTATTATTTTCAAGATGTTGTAACTAAATATTTTAATTTTAAGCCTAAATAATTTTTTGAATAGTTATTAATATTCAAATATTTAAATCAATAATTGTTTATTTGTTATTCATTTTAAATTAGGAATTAGCGTGGTTTAAAGTTTTAGAGTTTGAGTAAGGCTTAAAAATATACAATCCAGCAAAGTTTCCAAGTATTCAGGTCATGGTTTTAAGCTCAACGCTTTATACTGTCATGGATATAATTTAAATAAGATTGATGATGACTGAATTAAATATTGAACAGTACGTCAAACAGCAAATTGAACTTATGCAGCAACAAGGGCAGGAGCCTGTTGCTGTGATGCTGGGCCATGAAGACTGGCTGGATTTTTCAGTGCAGTCCAAGGTGGCGTATACGCCATTTGGCAGTGCGCGCCGTTATCAACCTGCTTTGGGTGGATTATTGCTGGTCAGGATTGATGAAATGAATGCGGTACGAGTGGTCACCCAGCAGGAACTGGATGACTATGCTCAGAAGCATCAGCTGCTCTAAGCAGCTATAGTTTAAAACGAGTCTTTCATCACGCGTAAATGTTGAAACTCTTCGACACTGTCTGCGCGTAAAAAAGGATTGGTTTCCAGTTCTGCTGCAATAGTACTGGGTAAGGTGCATTGTCCAAGCATGCGCATACGCTCAACCTGTTCGAAACGCTCCAGAATTGCTGGATTATCCGGTTCTACATGTTTGGCAAACTGTGCATTCGACAGCGTATATTCATGCGTGCAATAAACCTGGGTACGTGGCGGTAAGGCAGCCAGACGAGTCAGAGAGTGGTACATCTGCTGATAAGTGCCTTCAAATACCCGCCCACAGCCCATGGCAAACAGGGTATCGCCACAGAACAGCACATCAATAGCATCCAGGAAATACACGATATGGCCTAGGGTATGTCCCGGTACGGCAATAATCTGTACCTCAACACCATGAAAACTGAACTGGTCGTCATGTTCAAGTGGATGGTTAATAAACGGAATTTTTTCCAGCTCAGCTTTTGGGCCATATACCGGTAATGATTGCTTTTGAATTAAATCCGGAACGCCCCCGATATGGTCTTTATGCCAGTGGGTGAGCCAGATCTGACTCAGCTCAAGCCCATGTTCGGCGCAGTAATTCTGAACTAACGCAGCTTCAGTGGGATCAATGACCACGACCTGATGCGTCGGTGTATGTTCAAGTAACCAGATATAATTTTGTAATGAGTTTTTGACATCAATACAGTGGATTTTAAACGGCATCATAAGACATCAGACCAAACAGATATTATGGATAAAGTAGCATAAATTCAGGCAGTCTGACTGTGGTCAAGGTCGCCTGTTTGCAAGAATTTTTTATATGATTTGTTTAAAAAGATCAGTTATTTATTCTGCATCTTTTACTGCGACAGCTTCGCCAATGGTATAGAAGTGACCACCGGCGACATGATGAATACTTTTCCATTCTTCGCTGACTTCATGATAGAACCAGTGCCCATCACGGAACACCCGATCATCGGCATAAGCGGCAATGATCTTACCAATAAACAGGTCATGGGCTTGCTGGTTATGTGGCTCGGGAATCAGCTCACATAAAATCCAGGCGGCACAACCTTCTACAACTGGGATCTCTTGATCTGCGAATTTGAATAACTGCACACCGGATTGCTCCAGTTTGTCTGGGTCATTGTACAGACTCAATGTCCCCAGGCTATAGACCATTTTCAGCTGTTTAAGGGTCGGAATCTGCAGGGTAAAGTAGCCTGAATTTTCAATTATTTTTCGGGTCTTGGTGCTTTTATCCAGCACTACGGTGACTTTTGCTGGACTAAATTCGAGTGCACATGCCCAGGCAGCGGCCATGACATCAGTGTCTTGCCCATCATTGGCAGATACCAGTACTGTTGGACCATGCGTAATCAGGCGATAGGCTTTTTCTAAAGGTACAGTTTGAATATGTGAATTGTTCATAAAGAACCTTAATGAGTGAAAAGGGAGAAAAATAAATCATCTGATCCACAGCATATAAAATTCCTCTTCTGGAAAAAAGCTTTTAAACTAAACACCTACATACAGGAGTAAAGAAAATGAAAATGTACCAGGTGGATGCTTTTACGACGTCTCTATTTAAGGGAAATCCTGCTGCAGTCATCGTGCAGGATGCTTGGCTGGATGATCACCTGATGCAGAATATTGCCTTGGAAAATAATCTGTCTGAGACCGCTTTTATCAAAGTGCTGGATGCAGAAAATTACGAAATTCGCTGGTTTACGCCGACCAAGGAAGTGGATTTTTGTGGACATGCCACATTGGCCAGCAGCTTTGTATTGTTCAAGGACTTTAGCTCTGCAAAAACCATTTATTTTCATGTCAAAGATCTGGGCATTTTTACAGTACGCCAGGATGAGGATGGCAAAATCCGGATGAATTTCCCGATCCGTCAGCCTGAACTCATCACAGATTATCCGAAAGCCTTAAGACAGGCGCTGACGAAGCCTTTTAAAAATGTTTATCTGAATACACAAGGTTATATTATTGAATATGAATCAGTGCAGGATGTATTAGAAGAGCAGCCAAATATTGAATTGCTGAAGCAGCTGAATGGAAAAAGAACCGCGATTACAGCAGCGGGTCCATTACTGGATGTCGCGATTACCGCTGGTGATACCCAATATGATTGCATATCACGTTATTTTGCACCGAGTAACGGGATTAATGAAGATCCGGTAACGGGTTCAATTCATACCGGGATTGCACCGATCTGGGCGAAGAAATTAAATAAAACTGAACTGGTAGCTTATCAGGCCTCTCAACGTGGCGGTGTATTGTATTGCGCATTAAAAGAACAAGGCCGCATTGAGATTTCAGGTTATGCCAAACTGTTTATGCTGGCCGAACTTTATATTTAATTAACATACTCAATAAAATACCGTGAAATTGCGCGGTATTTTATTTGGCATCTCATAAAATAGACTATTCATAATAAAGACTTTTCTCTAAGATCAGAGTGACTGTAAATAAAAATTCACACTTAAAAATTTGGATGAACAATGCAAATACGCTTTAAACGTTTAAGCTTGGCGATTTTATTATCTGGCTGGACAGCGGCCAGTTTTGCACAGCCGGTATTGGTGAAAACAGAACAGAATATCGAAGAATATCGACTGGAAAATGGCTTAAGAATTATTCTTGCGCCCAATGATAAAGAAAATAAAGTGTTTATGAATACGGTTTATCTGACCGGTTCACTGAATGATCCTCAAGGCAAAGGTGGGTTAGCGCATCTGCTTGAACATCTGGCGTTTAAAGGCACGGAAAATGTGAAGGGAGATGAGTTTCAGCGCCGTCTGGATCAATATACCTTAATGACCAATGCCAGTACCGACTATTACTCAACCAAATATACCAATGTGATTCGTCCTGAGCAGACCGCGGTCAATGAAGTGATTTTCCTTGAAGCGGAACGCATGGACAAGCTGGTCCTGCAAGAAAAGTATGTGCCGACTGAAATTGACATCGTGAAACGTGAGCGTGAAATCCGTCTGGATCAGCCATTTTCCGTACTGATGGATCAGGTATTTAAATCAGCTTATGGCAATCAGTATCTGGGGCGATTACCGATTGGTGACTTGAACGAACTGCAATCGATCAAGATGCAGGAGCTGAACCAGTTTTATCGTCACTGGTATGCACCGAATAATGCCCTCATGATTATTTCAGGCAAATTTAATAAGGCAGAAGTGCTGAAGCAGATTGATACCCATTTCAGTCCAATTCAGTCCCGCAAAGTGCCTGAAGCGGTGAAAGTGCCTGCGCTAAAACCTGAACAGATCAAACAGCGTGAATTTACCGTGCAAAAGGGTAGTGATCTGGCCAAATTTAATATTTATCTGAACCAGTCAGAAGAAAGTATTAAAACCACGCTGGCCATGTCTCCAATCTTATATACATTGCAACCTAGCGGACACCTGTATCAGAGTCTGGTCGAGACGGGTAAAACTACTACGGTGCAGTCTATGACCTGGCTGGATAAAGATTTTAATCTGGTGTTTATGGGTGCCATCTATGCGCCAAATCATCAAGTCAAGCAGGTTGAGCAGGGCTTGATTCAGGGTGTAGAGCAGAGCCAGCCATTTAACGAAACCGAATTAAACCGGGCTAAAAGTCTAACCCGAAACCAGGCGGACAATGTTAAAAATAGCGCAACCGCTTTAGGTTCGCGTTTAAGTGAATATGTAGTGGCTTATTCAGGTGACTGGAGCCAGTATTTCAAAGATCTGCAAGCCATAGAAAAGCTGGATGTCAATCAGATCAATCAGGTGTATAAGGCATTCTTTAAGCCAGAATATCGTATTTCTGGCAATATCTTGCCGACACCAGAAGATCAGAAAAAAGCACAGGAGTTGCCCCAGACTGAAGTGCCGGCTCAAACTCTGGACCAGCAGGCTGAAGCAGCAGAACCGCTGAAAGATGTCAGTGTCTATCAGGCAGAAGTAAAGCAGTATGTGGCGCAGTCCAAGCAATATTTACAGGCTAAGGACAAGCAGATTCAACGGGGCAAACTGAAGAATGGTATTAAATACGCTTTATTCCCGACCCAGACTCAGGATGACAAAGTTTATGCCACCATTGCGCTTAATTTCGGCACGGCACAAAGTTTGTTCAATAAAGGCGAGATTCTGGATCTGACAGCTTACTTATTGCTGCGTTCTTCTGAAACCCAGAGCTTGCAACAGATTGCCGATAAAATTATTGAGTCCGGTGGTTCAGCCACGGCCAGTTCCTCTGAAAATGGCATGAGCATTCAGATCAGTGCCAAAAAAGAGAAGTTTGAGGAATTTTTCCAGTATGTGCTGGATGTACTCAATAAACCGGCCTTTGAGCAGAGCCAGTTTGACCTGATTAAAGGACAAAGCCTGTCTGCGTTAGACCGTCCTTATACTGAGCCCAATATGGTGGCCGGCCTGACCATGTCTCGCGCGACCGAGATTTATCAGCCGGGTGACCTTCGCTATCATTTTGAACCTGAACTGGCAAAAAAACAGATTCAGGCTGCTACTCGTGAACATGTCGTAGCGTTATATCAGCAGTTCTTTAATACGCATCATGCCCAGATCGCAGTGACAGGGGAATTTAATCCGAAGTCCGTGAGCAAAGTCCTCAAAAATAACTTTGCGAGCTGGAAAGCGAAGCAGCCTTATGAGCGCTTAAGTGGTCAATATACAGTTTATCCGGCACAGAAAATCCATGCGTTGTCTGAACAGCGCGAGTTCGGTCATTATCAGGCTGTCATGACATTCCCGGTCGGTGCAGAACATGTAGATTTGCCAGCCATGCTGGTCTTCCGGCATATTCTGGGTGATTCTCAGTTGTCTTCACGTTTAGCACAGGAACTGCGTGAGAAAAATGCGCTGGTTTATGGCTTCAGTGCCAATGCTCAGTATGATGAATGGATTGATTCAGGCGCATTAGGCATTCAGGCGAATTATACGCCTGGCCGATCAGCACAGGTGTCACAAGCGGTGCATAAGGTATTGAATGAGCTTCTGGCCAAAGGGGTAACCGAGCAGGAAGTTGAAGCAGCGAAAGCCACGATTTTGAAACAGCGCGTCACTGCACTAGAAGATGATCGCCGTATTCACAGCATGCTGATTCCACAACTGGAAAAAGATCGTAATCTGATCTATCGGGAGAAACGTGATCAGGCGATTGCCAAGCTGACCAAGGCAGATGTCGATGCCGTTATCAAAAAATATGTTAAACCGGATCAACTGGTCGAAGTCATGGCGGATCAGTATGGGAAAGAAGTGAAATAAACTCTGTAATTTTTTACTCTGTACACGACAAATTTCACAGAACCCTTATCCTATCAGGATTCTGCTTTCTTAAAATTGCCAAAATTTCCTTAAACTCTTCTTTTTTCCCAAAACCAATTAAACGCTGAATCGCCATTTGAA
>NZ_VPDX01000044.1:0-12831 GCF_013417475.1 Acinetobacter sp. YH12249
ATGAAATACGGTATTCTGATGTGACAAAACCTGAATCCTGGTCGTTAAAGTGTTTGTTTGCACTCATATTTTAACTGTTAGGACTCAGGTTTTTTTATTTAAAGCAAACTATGGGACAGCAGTGGCCTTGGCCCGCTTTTTAATTGTTGAATTTTAATCTCTTTCCAGATACGGATTAGCAATACCCAGTTTGTCCAGAATCTCGATCTCAATGCCTTCCATTTCTTCAGCATCTTCCTCCGAAGTTTCATGGTCATAACCCATCAGATGCAAAGTGCCATGTACCAGCATATGGGTGAAATGGAGCAGTGGAGCTTTGTCCTGTTCAGCGGCTTCACGCAATACGACTGGAATACAAATCACCAGATCACCGATCGGGAAAGCATCCAGCACCTGTGCCATTTCATCTGGAAGTTCGCTTGGAAAAGATAGGACATTGGTCGGTTTACCCTTGCCGCGATATTCCAGATTAAGTTTATGACTTTCATCATTATCGACACAAGCAATGCCAATTTCACAATCACTTTGGGTACCGATATGGCGCAAAGTGGTTTCTACAACTTTTTTAATATAGGCACGTTTCAGTACCAGTTCTGGTGACTGAAAGTCCTGTTGCAGGGAGAGACTAAGTTTCAACGTGAATCCTTAAAAATTAAATAACAATGCAGCATTAATGCTGTGCATCAGCCGCAGCATCATTCTCAGCGATCAAGGCTTCCTGACGGGCTTTACGCTCGGCACGAGCCTCAGCGCTTAAACGCTGCTGTTCACTGTCCCAGCCTTCGTAGGCTTCAACAATTTTCTGAACCAGCTGGTGACGCACGACGTCACGAGAATGGAAACGGGTAATATGAATTTCAGGGATTTTATCAATCACACGTAAGGCATGTGCCAGACCAGACTGCTGACCTCGTGGTAAATCCACCTGAGTCACGTCACCAGTAATCACTGCACGTGAACCGAAACCTAAACGGGTCAGGAACATCTTCATCTGTTCAGGTGTAGTGTTCTGGGCTTCGTCCAGAATCACAAAAGAATGATTCAGGGTACGACCACGCATATAGGCAAGCGGTGCAACTTCAATAATCTGACGTTCGATCAGCTTGGCCACTTTTTCGAAACCAAGCATCTCATACAAGGCATCATAAAGGGGACGCAAATACGGATCGATCTTCTGGGTTAAATCCCCCGGCAGGAATCCAAGTTTTTCACCCGCTTCAACTGCAGGACGAACCAGTAAGATACGCTGGATTTCATTACGCTCCAGCATATCTATAGCGGCTGCAACGGCGAGATAGGTTTTACCGGTACCCGCAGGGCCAATACCAAAAGAAATATCACTTTGCAGAATACGCTGTACATAACGTTTCTGGTTGGCACCGCGAGGATTGATCCGGCCTTTGCGCGTCTGCAGCCAGACATTGTCCAGACCGGTATGTTCCTGTTCTTCCAGGTTCTCCTGGAGTTCACGATCGGTCTGGCTACCTTGAATCATCATATGCAAAGTATCTGCACTGATCTGCTGGCTGTGTTCAGATTCTTCATGAAGACGTTGCAAGAGCATTTCGGCTCTCTCAACGGCATCGATTCCACCATCGATAAAGAAACTTTCACCTCGGTGGGAAATTTTGACGTCTAAACGTTGTTCAATTTGTTTCAAATGACCGTTATAGGCACCTAAGACGGCTTGTAAACGGTCCATCGAAATTCCAGGAAAAGCTACTGTACGTCGAATCGTTGCAGTCAAGAGTGTTCCTTTTAGAAGTGTACGTTATATGCTCTACATTACGCCACGTCAGGCTCAAGATTCAAGAGCTCACCGTAAACTAAATTTAAAGTTTTAATTTCGGTGATTTCGATCTCTGCAAAGCGTCCTACCCACGATGCATCACCAATAAAGGTGACATAACGGGTATTGTCTGCTGTACCCACCAGAACATTCGGATCTTTATCAGAAACTTTCTCAACCAGTACGCGCTGGACTGTACCGAGCATAGCATCTGTTTTACGAATACTGGACTGTTTAATCCACTCCTGAACTTTGGCCAGACGCTCTTTTTTCACCTGTTCAGGTGTTGTATCTTCCAGCTCTGCAGCAGGGGTGCCCGGACGTTTTGAATAAACAAAACTATAAGAGTGATCGAAATCCAGATCCTGAATAAACTGATAGGTTTCTTCGAAGTTCTCATCGGTTTCGCCCGGGAAGCCGATAATAAAGTCTGAAGATAAATGCATGTCTGGGCGAACTTTACGTAACTTTTCGATTTTCTCGATATACACATCAATGGTGTGGTTACGTTTCATCGCCTGTAAGACATCATTGGAACCGCTTTGTACCGGTAAATGCAGATGTGACACCATCTGTGGCAGGTCACGGTAGCACTGGATCAAATCATCATTGAATTCCAGTGGATGCGAAGTGGTATAACGAATACGGCCAATACCTGGAATTTCTGCAACCAAACGTAACAGATCGGCAAAAGTACAGATTTTTCCGTCAAAGGTCTCACCGCGATAACCATTCACGTTCTGACCGAGCAGGGAAATTTCACGCACACCTTTTTCTGCTAAGCCAGCAATTTCAGCCAGAACGTCATCCAGCGGGCGAGATACTTCTTCGCCACGTGTATATGGAACTACACAGAATGAACAGTATTTTGAGCAGCCTTCCATGATCGAAACAAAGGCCTTATAACCTTCAACACGCGGTTCAGGCAGGAAGTCAAATTTTTCGATGTCCGGGAACGAAATATCGACCAGTTTAATTTTTTCTTTTTTCGGTTTTTCGACCTGCTCAAAATGCTGGTCCAGCATTTGCGGTAAACGGTGCAAGGTTTGCGGACCAAAAATCATGTCCACATAATTGGCACGTTTCTGGATATTGTCACCTTCCTGAGAGGCCACACATCCGCCGACACCAATAATCAGGTCAGGATTTTTTTCTTTCAGCTTGCGCCAGCGGCCCAATTCTGAGAATACTTTTTCTTGTGCCTTTTCACGGATCGAGCAGGTATTCATCAGCAGAATATCCGCTTCTTTAGGATCGGTGGTCAGCACATAGCCGTGGGAATCGCCCAGCAGATCTGCCATACGGTGACTGTCATACTCATTCATCTGACACCCTTGCGTTTCGATATACAGTTTTTTAACTGAACCATCGATGGCTGGGGTGTGCGCTGGCTGGGTAACAGTGTTTTCTGAGGCAGCTGGGGCACCATTCGGAATGAAGGTTTGAACCGTCATGTAGGCTCCTACAAGGTAATACGTCGAAAGAGTGAACGAATAACCTGCTTGCATAAACAAACGGGTAAATAAAAATTCAATTCACGTTCTGAAATCTTTAAAAGGCGCATATTTTAGCAGGAAAGTCGCTTAAACTTATAGCCTAAAATGCGGCTGGGAAAATATTGATTTATGGACAAAAAGTGTCTGAAAATTAATATTGTCTAATCATAAGGTTACATAAGTGAACAATACAGTGGGTTATAATTTTCCGGCTAACTCTTATGATAGGCAACAGGGGCTGGGCGAAAAATCGATGATAGAAGGCAAATTGATGTTTAAACACACTAAAAATATGAAGAAATATTATAAATTACTAAGCTTGAGTGTGGCGTGTCTCTATTCAATGAGTGCGCAGGCAGCAGAAGAACAATTTAATGATGCCTTACGAGCGGCAAATGCTGGAAATATCGGACAATTACAACAATATCAGTCTGCCATGCAAAATGATGCCTTGGGCTATTATCCTGAATACTGGATTCTGAACCAGAATCTCGGCTCCCAACCTGCCAGTCAAATTATTAGTTTTGCCCAACGTTATCCTCAATCGGCTATGGCAGAAAAACTCGCAGCCGATTATGTCGAAGAAAAAGTCAAAATGGCTGACTTTGCCACTGCACAACCTGTACTGCAATATGTTACCAATGCCGATCCGGCTGAAGCCTGTGCAGTTGCACAAGTCCGTGCTAAAAGTGGCGATCAGCTGGTCTATGCTGAATTTAAGGATGTCTGGCTGACCACAAACTCTCAACCTGAGGCTTGTACGGGCTTGGGACGCATGATGTTATCCAGTCCTCTAATGACCAATGAAGACCGCCAGCAGCGTTTGTGGGTGCAATTGCGTGCCGGACAGTCTGGACAAGCGATTGCCACTGCACAAGGTTTAGGGCTTAACCTGTCTCTGGCTCAGCTCAATACGATTCAGGCCAATCCAACCAATTACTTATGGTCTGCACCTAAAAGTACTGCTGCTGATCATGCCTATCTGATTTATGCGTTGGGGCGTCTGGCAGATAGCGATCTTGATTCAGCAATGTCCATTGTAAAACGTACTGCTGAAGGCACACCGGTACAAGTACAAAAAACACTATTCAGAACTGTGGGTTATATCGGCGGCACTACGGTAATGAAAAATAACTTCAACCGTGAAGTGCTGAACTATCTGGATGCCAGTTATGGTTTGCCATTTAGTCCGGAAGAAGCCGAAATTTATGCCCGTCAGGCGATTCGTTTTAGTGCCTGGGAAAGTCTGATTCGTGCCATTGATGCCATGAGCGTGAACCAGAAACAGGAAGACCGCTGGCAATACTGGCTGGCACGTGCCAGTGAACAGCGCACAGATCGCGCTTCAAAACAGGCAGCAGAAAGTATCTATAAAAAACTGGCAGTCGGCGAGGATTATCATAACCTGCTAGCACGGGATAGATTAGGCCAGTTAACGGCTTCTACACCGAACTCGGCACAGCCATCCAGTCAGGCCATGCAACGTCTGAATCAGGATATTCATTTCCGCCGTGCTTTTGCCTTGCGTAATATTAATGCGCCAGAAAATTATATTAACCGTGAATGGAACTGGGCAGTTCGTCAGGCTTATTTAAGAAAAGATGACGATTTACTGTTGGCAGCAGCCAAACGTGCGATGGATATGGGCTGGTATGACCGTGCCATTTATGCAGCAGATCGTACTGCGGACAAGCATAATTACAACTATCGTTATCCGATGCCACATCAGAATTATGTCGTGAGCCATAGCCGTAATGCCGGCATTGATGCTGCCTGGGCTTATGGTTTGATGCGTCAGGAAAGCCGGTTTAATACCGGCGCACGCTCTCATGTGGGTGCAGGCGGTTTGATGCAGATCATGCCGGACACCGCCAAACTGGTCGCTCGTCAAATGGGTGAAGCCTATAACCCGGCAGCCTTAACTGATATGAACACCAATATCCGTTACGGAACTTACTATTTATCAACAATTCAGCGTCAATTGAGCAATAGTCCAGTACTGGCTACAGCAGGTTATAATGCCGGCCCGAACCGTGCCCGCCGTTGGCAACCCGAATTCCAAAGTATTGCTGCGGATCAATATACCGAAACCATTCCTTTACTGGAAACGCGAGATTATGTGAAACATGTCATGACGAACGCGACATATTACGGTATTTTATTGGGACAGGGCGCACAATCGGTCGGTAAGCGTATGCAAGCCATTCCGTTACGTAATACACCATAGCATTCAAAAAATCTAAGGGAAGGATAGTTTGTTGATCAAGGGAATAAGGGGTGCTCAAATTTCTGCTGGATGGGCTGCACTTTTATTTTTAGCAGCAAGTCCAGCTGCCTTTGCATTGCCAACGGGTTATGTCATGGACATCCAGATGGTACCGGCACTTTGCAGTCTGGATCCGGCCTACAGTAAAAAAAGAAAATGTCTTGAAGGTTATTCCCTAAATATTTCTGGTCTCTATCCTCAAACCACATCAACACATTGCACTACTACCAGTTCTGCGAAGTTACCGCCTTTGCAGGCTAAAGTGGTGGCCCGTATCATGCCGGATGAAAATACCCGCGCATTGCTCTGGCATAATATTGGTGGTTGTATTCCGATGAATGCCACGCAGTATTTTCGTACCGTGATCAATCATGCTGATCGTCTGAAAGTTCCTGAAGAACTCACCGAGCAGGAAAGTCATACCGTTTCCATTGATATGCTGCGTTCCAAATTTCTGAAAATCAATCCGCAACTGCCTTCAACAGCATTGCGCTTTAACTGCCATCAGACCCGCGCATCCAGCCTGCTGACCTCCATCCAAGTCTGCTATAACGCCAATGGCGGCTATAAAGGCTGTCCTGCAAACATTATTAATACATGCCCAAAAACTGTCACAATAAAAGGGACATACTAAGCTTTTTAGTCAAATTAATTTATATTTCCTATCATACTTTTGTTGAAATCCATTCTCTTTTACATGCATCTCGAAGAGGATTGGAGTACAATCTTTGCCGTTTATGATTATTAAGATTAGATAGAACAGCTATTTAATCATTATGACGATCCTCTCAATTGGAGATAATTACATGAAGCAACCTGTTCGCGTTGCCGTTACTGGCGCTGCTGGTCAAATTGGTTACAGCCTATTATTCCGTATCGCAAGCGGTGAAATGCTTGGTAAAGACCAACCAGTTATTCTTCAATTATTAGAAATTCCTGTTGAGAAAGCTCAGCAAGCGCTTAAAGGCGTAATGATGGAACTAGACGACTGTGCTTTCCCATTATTGGCGGGCATGATCGGTACTGATGATCCTAAAGTAGCTTTCAAAGACGCAGACTATGCTCTATTAGTTGGTTCACGTCCACGTGGTCCTGGTATGGAACGTGCTGACCTGCTTAAAGTAAACGGCGAAATCTTCATTGGTCAAGGCCAAGCACTGAACGAAGTTGCTAGCCGTGACGTTAAAGTTCTTGTTGTAGGTAACCCTGCAAACACTAACGCTTACATCGCAATGAAATCTGCTCCAGATCTTCCAGCGAAAAACTTCACAGCAATGTTGCGTCTTGACCACAACCGTGCGTTAACTCAACTTGCTCAAAAAGCGGGTGTTGCAGTTTCTGACATCGAAAACATGACTGTTTGGGGTAACCACTCTCCAACAATGTATGCTGACTACCGTTTTGCGAACGTAAACGGCGAAAGCTTGAAAGACAAAATCAACGATGCAGCTTGGAACAAAGACGTATTCCTTCCAACTGTTGGTAAACGGGGTGCTGCGATCATCGAAGCACGTGGTTTGTCTTCTGCTGCTTCTGCTGCAAACGCTGCAATCGACCATATGCGCGATTGGGCTCTTGGCACAAACGGCAAATGGGTAACTATGGGTATTCCTTCTGACGGTTCTTATGGTATCCCTGAAGGCGTAATGTTCGGTTTCCCTGTAACTACTGAAAATGGTGAATACAAAATCGTTCAAGGTCTTGAAATCGACGAATTCAGCCGTGAACGTATCAACGTTACACTGAACGAGCTTGAAGAAGAGCGCGCTGCAGTTGCTGACATGATCAAATAATTTAATCTTTTTAAGATTAAGTTAAAAAAGCACTCCATTGGGGGTGCTTTTTTATTGCTATTTCTAAAAAATTTAAAGAACAAAAAATAACATCTTGTGAAGGAGGGACAACTGAACTTTGCGAGTGGCTCATCTAGTTTAATAAGAAGAATCATCAACAAAAGAGGAGGTACTGAGATGTTAGAGCAGCGACCTACCATGGAACTTTTTTTTGAGCAACTCGGCTTGGATTCAAGCCCGGAAGCAATCGATGAATTTATCAAAACCCATCAGATTGGGATGGACGTCCCCTTACATAAAGCTCCTTTCTGGACCAAAAACCAACATGATTTTCTGATTGGTCACTGGAAAGAAGATGATGACTGGGCAATTTTTGTAGATGTACTCAATGAGCAATTGCATATTGAGGCGGAAGGAAGTGGTTCTTGTGATCTACCTTCTTTTAAGCATCAATAATATTTTCAAATCAATGAACTGATTATTTTTATGATGGAGTGAGCGAATGGTATTAGAACAGCAAGTGACTTTAGAATTATTATTTGAGCAATTAGGCTTGCCTGCTGATGAAGCATCAATTGATGAATTTACCAAAAATCATCAGCTACCATCAGACGTGATTTTGCCGGATGCAGATTTCTGGAATGAGGGGCAAAGCGCTTTTCTTCGCGAACACTGGCATCAGGATGATGAATGGATCGTAATCATTGATAAACTGAACCAGCTTTTACATGTCGAAAGTGATAAAGAAGGCCCTGAAAGCAATTAAAGTTTCTTTATACAAAAAGACACAACAAAACCTAGTCCTTTGACTAGGTTTTTTTTGTCTTATCTTATAAGTTAGTCATATAAATAACTACAATATATCTGATATAAGGAGGGCATATGCTCGGGAAGAACCAACCATCCTTAGAACTGTTATTTTCTCAACTCGGCCTGGCTAACAGCCCGGCGGCAATTGAGCTTTATATACGTACTCATCAGCTACCTGCCCATATGTCACTGCATGAAGCACCGTTCTGGAATAAAGCGCAGCGTTCGCTGTTGATTAGTCATCTGGTACAGGATGATGACTGGGCAATCTGGATTGATGAACTGAATCAGCAATTGCATTTGGATGCAGATCGACGCCGTCTGGCTTGAGTCAATTAAATTAATTCATAAAAAATGCCTCATCAATGTGAGGCATTTTTATAAGAACAGATTTCGTTGTTCTAATGCATACGGCTACGCAGAATCTGAATAAACCATTCCAGTTGACGATATTCATCAAATGCCGGATGCTGGCCTACCAGTTCATGGTCAAACTGGGCCGTTTTGCTGTATTTATTTAACCAGTGACGAGTCATGGCAGGTTCTTTCTTACTGGCAGATGCATAAGCCAGAAAGAAATAAATGTCCGCATGCTCATAATTGGTCATTGGTTTTAGAATCTGCTGGGTAATAAGCGCATAATGATCTTCTTTGGTCAGCTCAAAGTAGATCATATAGGCTTTGGCCAGGTGTAAAGACAGATTGATATACAAATCCAGTGGCATTTCTTCAAATTCAATCCGGCTCTGCTCCAGCAGAACAATCGCTTCTTGCAGGAAATGCACCTGCTCTTGACGTAACTGGCTAATAGTCACCAATTGCAGACGAAGATCCGCCCGTTCAAGCGCCAGCTCAGGCGTATTGCCATTTAAAAACAGCTGATCTGTTTCACCAATGCGTGCAATGATCTCTTTGGGGGTTGGTCGCATGAACGCAGTCCTTATATCTCAATGATTGCTATATGAGGCTGAAAATTGAAATTTAAAGCGTGGAAAAAGGATTAGAGCAAACAGGTATCACTTCTTAACCAGGCGGTGATTGATAAACGTTGATGTTTGGCTTTTAAAACTTCATGCATTAAATCACTTTGGAAGAAGGCAATACGGTTTGGTTTAGGCTGGATAATATGCCATTGATCATTTTTATCCTGCAGATGTAGTTCGCCGCCCCAGTTATCTTGCCAATCGTCATGCAGATAATAAACCGCAGAAATCATCCGGCCATTTTTACCTTGGGGATTATCGCGATGCAGGGCATAAAACTCGCCCGCGTTATAGCAGGCAAAATGGGCTTCCACATCTTTAATGCCGAGGAAGAAAGCGCGGTTCAGCTCATGACCTAAAGCTTGTAAGGTTTGCACATGCTGGTTAGAAATTTCCAGATCTTCATTGAGCCAGAGAATGTGATCACTGCGGATATTGCTAACTACGCCATTCTGAATGGCTGCATCACGAAAGCGTTCCAGATTGCTGGTACATTCAGCAATCAGCTGTTCAACATAGGATGGGGCATAAGCATTGTCAATCATGCTAAAACCATGCTGATCTAGATCATCAATAATCTGATCAACTGGCCAGGTTGCCGGGAGTTGAACTGCTTCCATAGAAACTCACCTAGAAGGGTAAATTGGGGTCGCGCTATTCTATGTAAGAATCGGGTCTGAACGAAACTATTTTTCATGTTAAAATAGCGGTTGATATTAGGAATTAATGAAACATGAATTACCGTCACCATTACCATGCTGGCAACTTTGCCGATGTCATGAAGCATGTATTGTTGCTTCAATTATTGACTCGACTCAATGCAAAAGATAAACCATATCGCTATGTAGATACACATGGTGGTGCAGGTAAATATGATTTATCCACCTCTGAAGCGCAAAAGTCAGGGGAATTCCTGAACGGTATTCATCGTCTGATCAAGCTGGATGATTCGGTCAAGCGTAATGCGCCAGAAGGTGTACAACAATATTTAAAAATTGTTGAGAAAATGCGTGAAAACTTTGGTAAAGGTGCATATCCGGGTTCACCTTGGTTTGCACTGGAAGGCATGCGTGAAATTGACAAGGCCACCATTTTTGAAATGCAGCGTGATGTGTTCCAGCAGTTACGTCATAACATTTTTGACAAACGCGCCGGTTTGCATGAGCGTGATGCGTATGAAGGCTTGCTCGCAGTCATTCCACCGAAAGAAAAACGTGGTCTGGTGATGATCGATCCGCCGTATGAGCTGGAGCGTAAAGACTTCCCACAGCTGGTTGAATTACTGGTTGCTGCTTATAAAAAATGGCCGACAGGCGTATTTGCAGTTTGGTACCCAATTAAAGACCGTGCCATGATTGAACGTTTCGAGAAGAAAATGTTCAAGACCGGGATTCGCCGTCAGTTGGTATGTGAAATCTGTGTATGGCCAGATGATACACCAGTGGGTTTAAATGGTTGTGGTTTACTGGTGATTAACCCACCTTGGAAGTTCTCTGAAGATGCAGACGAAGCGCTGCAATGGTTATTTCCGCATTTACGTATGCAGGAAAATGGCGGTCATGCTGCAGTTCGTTGGTTAGTAGGCGAATAATATTTTAAAGATCGGGTCATAGTTAGGATCGACAAGAATGACAAGTACAAATAAGCCGGAACACGAATCTTCGAAAGATTTGCCATTTGATGGCATCACCTTCGAGGTGGAAGAGGTAGAGCATACCCAGGAAGGGCAAAGAGTTAAGCGTCGAGGTATCTATCTGTGGCCTAACCTGATTACAACCGCTGCGTTGTTATCAGGCTTTTACTCGATTATTGCCAGTATGAATGGCGAATTTCAGCAAGCTATTTATGCCATTTTCTTGGCAGCTTTATTTGATGGTCTCGATGGTCGTGTGGCACGTGCGATTGGGGCACAAAGTCCATTCGGTGAACAGTTCGACTCACTATCCGATATGCTGGCATTTGGGGTGGCACCGGCTATTTTGATGTATAGCTGGGGATTAAGTGATTTAGGCCGTATCGGTCTGGCGGCTTGTTTTGTCTATACGGCTTGTGCAGCTTTCCGTCTAGCCCGCTTTAACGTTCAGATTGGAGTGGTGGATAAACGCTATTTTATTGGCGTTGCAAGTCCATTAGCAGCCGTCATTATTATTTCACTGGTCTGGGTAGGATTGGACTTCCCGGCTGTGTTTGATATTCGTGATTTTACTGTACAAATCATTAATGCTGCGATTATCGTAATCGTTGGCTTATTGATGATTTCTAATATCAAATACTATTCATTTAAAACCGTAGAGCGTAGACGGGTGCCGTTTTTCGTGTTGCCGATCGCGGTGTTTATCTTTGCAGCGATGACTTATAATATTCCGGTAGGGATTCTCGTGATCTCTGTCATCTATGCCTTGTCTGGTTTCCTTACAACATTCATGGCGAAAAGACAGAGTACCTTATAACAATATAAAAATAAGGAGTTTGAGATGCAGTTTCTTCAAGATTTTCTAGATCGTTCGAAACAGCTGAATCAGACTCCTGCTGTTTCCCAGCATAATCTTGCCTATCATGGGCCAAACCAGAAATATAAAATTATTCATCAGGGCCTGACACTTCCGGATCTGCCTGCACCCCTTCATTATCTTAATTTTCTGAGTATTATTGGTCAGCCTAATGCACCGATGTTGGCAAACCCGAGTGCTATTCAAACCAATGCACTGGATACAGCCACAGTAATCTGTAGTACCAGTCCGCATATGGCAGGACAATTAAATTGCTATTCAGTCAAAAAGGATTGCAAGTTTCAGTATGGCCTGTTTCAGTTTCTAGATCGTGAAAAACTGACCGGCGACTTTCCACATTTTCGTTTACAACGTTTTGATTCTGAACTGGGCTTTGATCTCAGCATCCATACGACCAATCTGATTTCACACTTTACCCAAATGCGCTTTGCACTGGCTGATCATTGGTCTTTGCTTTGTTATTGTCAGGGCACCTTACATTATAAAGATCAGAAATACCTTATCGAGAGTTTAGGTAGTTTTGAATTTGCACGAAGCTTTAATTTTCCCTATTTGCCTTTAGCCTTTCTGACTTATCAGATTATTAACCTGAGTGAAGGACGGCAATTATTGTTGGCACAAATTCGAGATAGTCTGAACAGCATTGTGCAGTCACGAATTTACCTGCGTGACTTGAAAAATATGGCCAGTCAAATGTTCGATCAAAAAGTCTATTTCAAGGTGCATCGGGTTTATCCGAGTGTGACTACTCCAAATGGGCAAAAGATGTATCTGCCGCGTGAGTTTGAATGGTGCTATGAAGATGGCAAAGGAATGCAGATCTGGCTGCAGGGACAAAGCCGAGGAGATTTCAAATTTGGTCTGGCTGCGGGTTATGTTGGAAGCTTTAATTACGAAGTTAGAATTAATGGCGAGACTGAGCATGGGGACGGGGGCTACTGTGAATATATAGATTGCCGCTCCTTGCGCTTTCAGGAACACAATAAAAAAGAGAAATTATTAAGTACATTGGCCAATCCTATACCTTTAATGCTCAAAAAATAGGGAAAATCGGCATTTTTGTAGAAATAATAATCAACTGAAGTATTTTCTTAAAAATAGGGGTTGCGCTTGTTTGGGATTGGTCTATAATGCACATCCATCGGCGGTGATGAAGATTAAAACTTCTGATAAAACAGTAACTT